>NZ_VHLB01000034.1:0-80009 GCF_006547365.1 Myxococcus sp. AB056
GCACGCGCGACTGGACGCCGGTAGGCCCCGTGCGCCTCAATCCCACTCCCAACCTCACCCCGCTTCCGCAGGAGGTGCGGTCCGTCGGCTGAACCCTCTCACGCGACAACTACCTTGACGCTCACCGCCCTCGGCGCGCAGTACCTCAAGGCCGGACGCTACCGCCTGGAGGTGCAGTCCATCCGTACTAAAGACGGATTCAAGGGCCTTTCCGCCATCGCTGAAGTGAAGGTGATGACGTCGGAAAGGACCCAGGCCAGCACCGAGCCCACGCGGCCCGGCCTCATCGCCAGCTACGTGGAGAACGTCTCCGACGCGAAGAAGAACGGAGGCGGGCGCTTCAAGGCTTTCCTCATGGCCCTGGCAGGGGCAGAGGAGCACGAAGTTTCCCAGGACTTCATCGCCAAGTTCACCGAGGCGAATCAGGCAGGTGCATTCCTCTTGGTGGACTGCGACGTCTTCCCCAAGACGCTCCCGGAGAAGGAAGGCAGGCCCGGCAAGGTCATCGAGGGCTACCGCTGGAGCAACGTGAGCCCCACGGACGCAGAGCTGGCTTCCATCGAGGCCAAGCGCGCCGCCGCGAAGCTCCCGCCGCTCGCTGACGCCCTGTCCTGACGCATCCCGTCAGCTCTGGACTTCTTGGCGCTCACCCAAGGGCGTCACGATTGGCCCACGTCACGGGCCTTTCGGTGTTGTGCCCGTCCTCTTCAGCTTCGACACCGAGACCTATCCGATTCAACCCGGACTCCTGGCGCCTCCGCTCGTCTGCGCCTCCATCGCCCAGGAGGCATCGGGCAGCGAGCGACTCCTCTCCGCTGCTCAGGCGCGAGCGTGGTTCCGCGAGACCCTCCGCTCGCCGGACATCCACCTGACGGGTGCCAATCTCGCATACGACCTGGGCGTCATGTGCGCGGATGACCCGCGACTGGTGGACGCCGTTTTCACCTCCGCCGAGGCCGGGCGCTTCCATGACGTGGCCATCCGCGAGGCCCTCCTGGACATCGCACGGGGCCTCCACGGCGTGGACCCGATGACAGGCCGCCCGCTTGGGGACGACGAAGGCGCACGCTACCCGCTGGCGCTCCTAGCGAGACGTCACCTGGGACTCGACATCAGCGCGGACAAGCACGCCCCTGACGCATGGCGCCTCCGCTATGGAGAGTTGGACGGAGTGCCGCTGGAGGAATGGCCCGAAGGCGCCGTGAAGTACCCGCTGCGCGACGCGCGCTTCACGATGGACGTCCACCTGGCCCAGCACAGAGCCGCGTCCAGCGTCGCCAATGGCGGCAACCTCCATGCCGAAACGGACCAGGTCCGCACTGCCCTCGGCCTCCACTTCGCCTCCATCTGGGGCCTGCGCACCGATGCCCGTCGCGTCGAGGAACTGCGCCACCGCGTCGAAGAAGAGTGGGGAGCAAACCGCGCCCGCTTCCAAGTCGCCGGCATCTTCCGGCCCAACGGAACCAAAGACTCGAAGCGCCTCTCCCATCTCGTCACCGCCGCCTACAACGGCGCGCCGCCCGTCACCCCTCCGTCGCCCCGGTTCCCCGAGGGCCAGGTAGCGACCGACAGGGACACCCTCCTGGATTCGGGCGACGCGTTGCTGGAGGAATTGGGCAAATCCGGTAAGGTGGACAAGTACCGCTCCACCTACCTGGGCAAGCTGGAAGCGGGCGTCGCGGTCCCCCTCAACCCGCGATTCAACGTCCTGGTATCCACCACGCGCGTCTCCAGCGACTACCAACAACTCCCGCAGCGCGGGGGCGTGCGCGAGTGCCACGAGGCTCGTCCCGGCTACGTGTTCTGCTCCGTCGATTACGCGGGCCTCGAGCTGCGCACCATGGCCCAACGTGCCATCTGGGATGTGGGTTACTCACGCATGGCCGAGGCGCTGCTGGCTAAGGAGGACGTCCACACCTCCGCCGCGGCCACCTTCCTGGGCGAGAGCTACGACACCCTCCTTCCGCGAGTGAAGGAAAAGGAGCCCACCGCCACGTCCTTCCGCTCGCTCGCCAAAATCTTCAACTTCGGCAAGGGCGGGGGCCTCGGGGCTGGCGGCATGGCGTACCACGCACGCGCCAAGGACGGCGTCCGCTTCTGCCTCCTCGCGAAGCTAGAGGACACGTGTGGCGTGGAGCGCGTTCCGGTGCGCGTCCAGGGCAAGGTCAAGATGGTCTGCGCCGCATGCGTCGAGGTGTCGCGCCACTACGGCAACAGGTGGCTGGACGCGTGGCCCGAGCAACGCGCGCTCTTTGCCCGAGCTAGCGCCCTCACCCGTCAGGGACAGTTCGTGGACGTCATGATTCCGGGCGCCAACATCCTCCGGGGTGGATGCGGCTACACCCAGTGGCTCAACACGCCGTTCCAGGGACTCGGAGCAGTGGGCGCCAAGCTGGCCACATGGCGTGTGTCGCGGGAGATGTACGCGGACCGTCGCTCACCCCTCTGGGGCTCGCGCCTTGTCCTCATGGTGCATGACGAGTTGGTGGCGGAGCTGCGCGCAGACTGCCCCAACAAGCTCCACGATGCCGCCGAACGGATGGCGGAGCTCATGCGGCAGGCTATGCGCGAGGTAACGCCGGACCTGGCTGGCGCCATTGAAGCCGAACCTGCCCTGTCGCGGGTGCTCTCGAAGGAAGCGGCCACCGTTAGAGACATCTCGGGGCGCCTTTTAGTGTGGGCTCGACCGGCAGAAGAACAAGTCCAATCGCGCCATCAAGAAACCCCGCCCAACTCGTGCGCAATGAATATCGGATAGCCCAACAGTTCATTTGTACGATAATTGCCCCCCGAAAACGAAAAGAACTGCTCATTGGTAAAGTACCTCTTGTAATACAAGGACGACACACGCCTCACCTCTCCCGAAGTGACAGCTCCTGCATCAATAAGTCTTCTAGCAGGATGGAGATACTTCCCATCAGCCATCAGCATGGCCTCCAATGCCCCCCTCTCGACTTTCGAATCGGCCAGCTCTTTAGCGAGCACCCGCAGTGCAGAAAACCCGGACATAAACTTCAATCCTCTTGGCACATCCAGCCACACTTCAACCAAGAACAAGAAACACCCGCCGGTGTCATATCCATCACTGCGCAGCTCGCCATATTCTGGATCGGAAACCCACACTGCAATTTCGTTCGCCCCAGTCACTCCCTTTAGAAATTCCTTCCCGAACACGAACCGACACGCCTCAAACTCCTCCAAAACAAATTCCCCTGTCTCAAAATCACCCGGGAATCGAGCGGGGCGTTTTCGCGATAGCTTTCGCATGCGTCCGAGCTCTCCGACCAGAAAATCAATCTGCCCATGCAGGCTCTCTTTTTGTTCAGCAGGCTCCAGCGCAAAGTCAAACTTTGCCCCCACGAGAGGTACGTCAAAGCTTAGCCCACCCTTAACCTTCACCTTGCCCTGCTTTTTCTCCATGATTTGACAACAAAAGGAGTCCAGTCGGTGCTGATCGACAAAAAGGTAGTCACGCATTCCACTCCTCCAGTGGGCCTAGTCTATCCGACATACGCATCAATGGCGCAATATTGCGGGTTAGTAGGCACGGCACGAACCATTTGCGGAAGGTGTCCCCATTCAAGAAGGAGTGAGCTCGTCCCTCCATCCGGAAAACGCATCCGCGCACCTCGCCGCGAAGCTCGTCTCTATCGACCCTGGCCTCCGGCACTGCGGCGTTGCGGTGTTCGATGTACCAACTCGTGAGCGCGTAACGCTAGAGGCCGCCGGGATGCCGAAGAACCCCGAGCGCCAAAGCGGAGAAATGTCGCTGGCCTCGTGGGCGTCCATGGCCTTCGCGGTTCGGGAGTGGCTCCGGCCGCGACTGGGCGATGAGCCATTCCAACTCGTCATCGAGTTGCCTCGCGTCTACGCAGCCTCGCATCAGAAGGGTGACCAGAACGACCTCATCCAGTTGGCCGGTGTTGTCGGGATGCTCGGCGGCTCCCTGCCAGGCATCGCCAGTCGCCGCAGCATCTATCCGCGCGACTGGAAAGGCTCTCTAGAACCGGATGCGTTCATCGAGCGCATCAAGCAACGCCTTGATGCCGCCGAACACCTGCGCGTGGAGCTGCCCTCCGCGTCCTCACTACATCACAATATCTGGGACGCCATTGGCATCGGGCTGCATGCCCTCGGGCGCCTCGGTCCCCGTCGCGTCTTCCCGAGGTAGCCGTGTCCGCGCCCGCCCCCATCAACCCAGAGGCCCTCCCTGCGTTCCTGACGGTGGACGAAGCCGCCGGCCTACTCCGCGTGAACAGGAAGACGCTCTATGAGGCCATCCGCCTCAGCCAAGTGCCCGGCATCGTTCGCCTAGGAAGAGCGCTCCGCATCCAACGATCTGCCCTGCTAGATTGGCACCTGGGTAACGGCGGTTCTGCGCTCGGAGAGAAATCATGAGCGTCAGGCTGCGGAAGTGGACGGACAAGAACGGGAAGCAGCAGGAGGCATGGACGGTGGACGTAAAACTCCAGCATCCGGATGGGCGGGTCGAACGCATCCGGAAGGCGGCCCCGGTGAACACGCGCCGAGGAGCCGAGCAGTACGAGCGGGAGTTGCGGCATGCCCTCCTCACTGGTTCCTTCAGAAAGGAGGAAGAGAAGGAGGCACGCATCCCGTTGCTGAGGGAGTTCGCGCCGCGGTTCCTCATTTACAGCGAGAACAACAACAAGGCGAGCACCGTTGCCGCCAAGAAGCAGTTGCTCGATACGCACCTGCTACCCACGTTCGGAGACTTGCCTCTCGATGGCGTCAATCCAGAACGCATCGAGGACTTCAAGGCGAAGAAGAAGCGAGCGGGACTTGCACCGAAGACGATTAACAACGCACTCACCGTATTGCGTACTGTCTTCACGGTGGCCGTAGACCAGGAAGTCCTCAGATATGTGCCACGTGTCAAATTCCTCAAGGCGGAGCGCCCAGACTTCGACTTCCTGTCATTCGAGGAAGCCGAGCGTCTCATCGCCGCCACCGAACCAGAGTGGCGCGCGATGGTGTCGGTGGCGCTTCACACAGGGCTGCGTCGCGGAGAGCTCATCGCGCTTCAATGGGACGCGATGGATCTCGTCTCGGGGCGCCTCATCGTGAAGCGCAACGTATGGAGAGGTCACTTCGGCAGTCCCAAGGGAGGCCGCTCACGCGAGGTGCCCCTCAACGGCATCGCTCTCAGCGCCCTCAAGGCCCATCGACACCTGCGTGGAGCGTTCGTATTCTGCGACGAGGATGGGGCCTACCTCAAGAATGACACGTGCCGAAACGCCATCCGCCGGGCCAGCAAGCAGGCCGGACTGCGCCCCATCGGATGGCACACGCTGCGGCACACGTTCGCGAGTCACCTCGTCATGAGGGGAGTGCCGCTCAAAGCGATTCAGGAACTGCTCGGGCATGCCTCTATCGAGATGACGATGCGGTACGCGCATCTCAGCCCTGACGTGAAGAAGGACGCCGTACGAGTCCTAGAGCAGCCAGTCAGGGGCACATTGGGGGCACATGGCGCCGCCTGAAGAGAACTCCTGAGTAATTACAGCCGGTTAGAAATGCACGAGCCGGGGATCGAACCCGGACGGCCCTTACGGGCCAGCGGATTTTAAGTCCGCTGCGTCTGCCAGTTCCGCCACTCGTGCCCGGCTGCGGGCAGCACCCTACAGGGCCTGTCCTACCTCCGGCAAAGGCCTCGTGCAGCCCCAGGCTCTCTTCCCTCTCCGCTGGGGCTCCTGGCAGGCCTGGGCGCCTCACTTCGCGCCCGGCGATGCCTCAAGGCCCGCGCCAGGGTGCCTAGGGATGCGCCAACCCCTCAAGAGCGTTGAAGAATCCAGGGCCCCGGGCCGGATTCGCCGCCAGGGAGGCCGGTCCGGGCCCCCTTCTCTTCACAGTTCGACGGCCGGAATGTGCTCCACCGTCGCATCCCGCCTGACCCTGTTATAAAGCGCCCCCCATGCTCGAGACCGTAACCAAGGGCTTCCGCGCCGCCAAGAACCGCCTCGCCGGCAAGAGCGAGCTCACCCCGGAGCTGGTCGACGAGTCGCTGCGCGACATCCGCGTCTCCCTGCTCGAGGCTGACGTCGCCTTCGACGTCGTGAAGAAGTTTGTCGCCCGCGTCCGCGAGAAGTCCGTGGGCGAGCTGGTGCAGACGACCATCACCGACACGGCTGGCCAGAAGCGCAAGGTCAGCCCGATGGACCACTTCATCAAGATCTGCCACGACGAGCTGGAGGCCCTCATGGGGCCTGTCGACACCAGCTTGAAGCTGAAGCCCAAGGGCCAGCTGTCCGGCATCATGATGGTGGGCCTCCAGGGCTCCGGAAAGACGACCACGACCGGAAAGCTCGCCAGCCGGCTCCTCCAGGAAGGGCGCAAGCCCCTGCTCGTCGCAGCCGACATCTACCGCCCCGCCGCCGTGGACCAGCTCAAGGTCCTGGGCGAGCGGCTCAAGGTCCCCGTCTACCACGAGCCCGGCATCCAGCCGCCCGAGCTCGCCAAGCGGGGCTATGCCGCCGCGCGCGAGCAGAAGTGCGACGTGGTGCTCATTGACACCGCCGGCCGGCTCGCCATCGACGAGTCCCTGATGGCCGAACTGGAGTCCATCAAGGGCAACGTCCAGCCGGACAACATCCTGCTGGTGTGCGACGCGATGATTGGTCAGGACGCCGTGCGCACGGCGGCGGAGTTCGACCGGCGGCTGACGCTGGACGGCTTCATCCTCACCAAGCTGGACGGTGACGCCCGCGGCGGCGCCGCGCTGTCCATCAAGGAAGTCACGGGCAAGCCCATCAAGTTCCTCGGCATGGGCGAGTCCATGGACAAGCTGGAGGAGTTCCGCCCAGCCGGCCTCGCGGGCCGCATCCTCGGGTTCGGCGACATCGTCGGCCTGATGAAGGACTTCGAGAAGGTCGTCGACGAGAAGAAGGCCGAGGAGGATGCCAAGAAGCTCCTGTCCGGCCAGTTCACGATGAAGGACTTCGTCGAGCAGATCCGCATGGTCCGGAAGATGGGACCGCTCAAGGACCTGCTGGAGAAGTTCCCCCTCTTCGGCGACCTCACCGAGCACCTCAATCCGGACGAGAAGGAGCTCACGAAGATTGAGTCGATGTACGACTCGATGACGGCGAAGGAGCGCCTGCGGCCAGATACCGTCAACAACAGCCGCATCAACCGCATCGCCAAGGGCAGCGGCCGCAAGGTCGAAGAGGTCAAGGAGCTGCTCCAGAAGTTCGGGATGATGCAGCAGGTGATGGGCACCATCGGCCAGAATCCGGGCCTCTTGGGCCGCATCCCCGGCTTCAAGCAGTTGGGTCAGCTGTCGCAGATGAAGAACATGGACCTCTCCAGCATGTTCGGCGGCGACCCGAAGATGATGGAGAAGATGATGAGCGGTGGCATGCCCGGCATGGGCATGCCCATGCAGCTGCCGCAGATTGCTCCCGGCTACACGCCGCCCATGGGCCAGGCCGCCATGGCCAAGGCCCGGTTGATGGGCTACGCGCCGCCCTCCGCCGCTGGCAAGAGCGAAGACCGCGACGCCATCAAGGAGCGCCGCAAGCGGGAGAAGGAGAACAAGAAGAAGAACCGGAAGAAGAAGTAGGCCGCTCGAGGCCCCGGTGCCCACGCCCGCCTCCCCGCATCCGTGCTGGGAGCGCGGGCGTTCGTGTTTTCAGGGCGCATCCGTGCGTTCGGACTGGAATCCACCGGTGGGGACGGGACCGCCACAAGGCGTGGTATGCGTCCAAGCATCGAACGCGACGCCCTTGCACCACCCGCCTTTGGGCTGCGCGGAGAGGCCGCAGCCTCGCCGGGCGCAGGCATCCTCAACAACCGTCGCGGCTCCTGGAACGCTCTTTGCCAAGCATCCGACTCATGTCCCGACTCCCCTGCGCCTTGCTGTTAACCGCAATCACCCTGTCCACTGCGTGCATCAACGTCCCAGAGGTCGAGCCCGACCCAACCCCGGACGGAGGAGCACAGCCCACGACGAAGTTCGCACTAAGACTGAGCCCCAGCGAGGACTCCGCACTCCAGGGCGGCAACCGCCCCATTCAGGTCTCCATCGTTCGAGCCGAAGGATACTCGGACAGTGTCTCCGTGACATTGGAGCAGCCGCCTTCCGGCATCACTGCTCTGCCCACAGAGATCCCTGCTGGCGAGACGACCGCCACATTGACCCTCCACGTCTCCCCCAGCGCGGCGACGGGAGAATCGACGATCACGGTCCGCGCGGCATCTGGCAACGACTTCCGGATTGCCTCGCTCAAGCTCACCGTCGTACCGGCCGGAGACTTGGTCGTGCGATGGGCGGCTCCCGCCCCAGCGGACTCTGCCACCTACACCAACGGAGCGTTGCCGCTGGAAGCAACGATTGAGGGGGGCGCGGCCGACACTGTCGAGTTCCACCGCGACACGCAACTTCTGGCGCGTGTCTCGGCGCCTCCGTACACCTATATGTGGGACACCCGGGGGATGCCCGAAGGATCTTTCCAACTTGTGGCGCGCGCCGCGCGAGGCGGCACTACCTTTACGAGCGTCGCACGAACGGTGATCGTTGATCGCACGCCTCCTCATGTCTCGAGCCGCGCGCCTGCGTCGAGCGATGCGCAGGTCAGCGCGCGTGCATCCTTGGAGGCGACGCTCAGCGAGCCAGTGCGCCCTGCGAGCATATCTCCAGACAACGTGGAAGTGCTCGCTCACGGCAACACCCGGATTGAGGCAAGCGTCAGCCTCTCCGCCGACGGAACCACGTTGACGATTACGCCCACCACGCCCCTGCCTGCCCCCAGTACCGTCCTGGTGAAGCTCGGAACCGGCAGTCAGCCCATCCAGGACCTGGCGGGCAATGTGTTGCAGTCCACCACCGAATGGCAGTTCACAGTCCCTGTCTGGCTCCCCGTTGGCGGAGCTCTCAGTGCAAGGACTGGATCGACCCCAGCAGAGAATGCAGTACTCAAGCTGGATACAGATGACCTGCCCGTCGTCGCTTGGTCTGAGTTTGATGGCTCAGCCAAGAACATCCATGTGGCCCGCTGGAACGGCGCGACTTGGATCCATCTAGGCGGAGCACTGAGTGGACTTACTGGCACCGGAACTCACGCAGAGAACCCCACGCTGCATCTTGATGCCTCGGGAAGGGTGTTGATCGCCTGGCAGGAAGCGACGGGAGTTGGCACCGGGAAAAACCTATATGCGCGGCGTTGGAACAACACCTTCTGGGAGGACCTACCTGCCTTTCCCATTACGGGAACCGAAGACAGGTTCATCGCGGAACCCAGCATAACAACAACAAGCACCGGAACCATTTACGTCTACGCAACACATCAATTCGGCGTTTCCCGGCTCGTTGCTTTTGAACTTAGCGCAGGTGCGACGACCTGGACGACCATCGAAGTACATCCTCCATTGGATTATGACACGACTGGAAGAGCGACCATCAGCGCGCACGGCACGAACGTATTCGTCTCATACGACGCCTACCATGCCCAGCATGAAACCCGTGTCATTGGCGTGCTCTTGAACCATTCAGGAGCAATGGGGAGCAGCATCATCACCGCGCCCCAGTCAGTAGCCGCGGTCACCCCCAGCATCGCCACCTCAGCAGTTGGCGTGCCGTCCGTCGCATGGCAAGAAGTGCATAAGAGCACAGTAGAAGGCTCGATTCACTTCTCGAGCTGGACAGGTAGCGAGTGGGCCGAGCCGGTGCTCCTCAGTCACGACTCGACAAACAATACTGAGCCATCGCTCGCCATTGGCGACAATGGCATTCCCACGGTGGCATGGAGCGGCGTCGCGAACTCCCAGCGGTCCATCTATGTCTCCCGCCAACGCGCCTCCGCCTGGGAGCCCATCGGTCCGCCTTTGCGCTCCATGACGGGGAGCGGTGCCCAGGCACATCGGCCCACGCTTGACATGGATCGCCAAAGCCGCCCATGGTTGGCTTGGCACGAAGCAGGTTCAACCGGCACCGACATTCACGTCTATCGTCACAATCAATGATGTGACTGAGGCACTCATGGTCGAGGGCCTGGTAGGAGTTGGCCGTGAGTGCTCCGCTTCATCCGTTCAGGATTCAGAGAGCCATTACGTTTGACGCCTGGGGACCACAAGACCTTGGCTCAGGCGTTTGAGAACTCGCTTCTTCTGCCTTCGCTTATAGGCATCGTGAGAGTTCTCTCCCATCTCATTAATCCGAGCCGTCTCCTCGTCGACGATTTGGAACTCAACCAATGAAATAACGATCCTCCCCTTGCGCTGACGGTCGTCCTCTTCGGGGGTAGGAAGATACGCATCCATTCGAACGGGAATATCCACCACAAAGTTCAACGCCCGATACGAGTTACCCGAATAGATGTTTTTGCCGGGACCTTCCCGGTCCTCGAAATCACGGTCGAGCTGCAGCTTGGATATGAACTGCTCGAAATGAGGGTTCTCAGTGAGCACCTGCTTGAACGGTAGCAGCGTGTTCTCCGTCTGCCCTGGAACGACGAGGTGAAAGGGGAAGAGGCGCTGGGTGAGGTAGTAGAGAACAGGAAGCAAGTCCTCGCGCCGCTTTGTCACCACACGGAATCGAGTCCGGTCATATACCTGCGCAGCAACCGTCTCCTTCTTTGCCAGCAACTTCGTGATGAGTGAGTCCTGCGTCTTGATGGAGTGAGCAAACTCCACGACAGGCAATCCCTTGGCCTGCATCTCCGTGGCGACACTCAAGACCTTCGCAGTCACCAGTTCCGCCAGTTCGACTTCTGAAATTGCCAGGCGGAACAGCAAATCCCGTCCTTCGATGTGCTGAATAACGTGCATCACCTTGAGGACGACGCATGCAATTCGCCGATGGCGGGAAGAGCCCTTTACTCCCGACGCAAAAAGGAAAAGGTCATGAATCTCTTCCGGCTGTGCCACCACATTGGACACGCGGTAGTTGAACGTCTTCCGGAGATACTCGACGGCCTCTGCGAGGACCTGACGCGCCCAGATCTCATCGAAGGACTGGGACAAATCCAGTTGAAGCAGTCGCAGAAAGGCGTCTACCTCGTCCCGGGTCTGAAAATACATCCTCCGCCAGTCGATGACCGAGCCGCCCCGAAGGATTAGCCGGATCCGTTCGAGTTCGCGCAGGCCCATCTGCCCCACCGGTCGGATGGGAATATCGGGCAAGGCAGGGGCAAGGGAGGGGGGCTTCACACGCAACTTCCTAACTGAGTCGACCCGGCTGGGGAAGGCCTCAAAAACAAAGGGCCTCTCCAAAAGGAGAGGCCCTTGTTACCGCAATGAAGTCACCTGCCTACTGAGCAGAGACGAGGCGGTTGTGGTCGTAGTGAGCCTTGCTGACGACCTTGCCGTCCTTGGACAGCTCCTGCGTCAAACCATGCTTCCTGCCGCTCTTGTACTCTTCAATGCGCTGGGGCTTGCCGTTGGAGAAGTAAGCGGTGCGCTTGCCATCCCACCCGCCATCCTTGAACTCAGTGGTTCCCCGCTTGTTTCCAGCGGCGTCGAAGAAGGTCCAGACGCCCACCTTCAACCCATTCTCGAACTGCCCCTGCGCCGCCTTCACCCCGTTCGGGTGGAACGCGACGTACTCGCCATGCGCGACCTGGGTCCCCTGCGCCGCATCAATCTTCGCGCAGGACAGGCCTTCAGCCTTCGTACCGACCTGGGTCGCGCCGGCCGGGCACTTCAGCTTGACAGCGACATCGTTGGCCATCGCCGTCGGGGCAGCCAGGGCCAGCCCGAGAGTCATCGTCCGAATCAGTTTGGTGTACCGCATGTTCTCTCCTTATCAAGACGCCGAACTATCCGCGCTCCCATGATGAGACGGTCGAGCGCGAAGAAGATTCATCGTGGCCCGTGCTGTGAGCATGCTGCGAATCGCCGCACCACACCCAAAGCTCCGGGGAGTCCGCAATCAAGTCCTAGTAGTTCGACCGGAAGCAGAAGAAGTTGCCGTCACCGAAGTGGTAGCCAACCAAAGTGGTGGTGCTGTCAGCCGGAACACACAGGTTGACAATGATGTCAGCGCGGGTACCGTTCTGAGTGATGACGTAGTCATTCGCCCCATTGCTGATGACTGCGTTGATTCGCGATCCATCCGTCCTCACGTAGTAGAAGCTGCCCAGTTCCGGAGCGGTCTGAGGGAACGGCGACGCAGCATCGGTGTACGCAGAAACAGACAGACGCAGCCGCTTCGCCCCCGGACACCAAGCGGTCGTGCCCGCCACCGCATTGACGGTCGCCATGTCGTAGATGATGGGGCCGGTGGTGCCGACGTCCGCCGCCTTGTTGGGGTACGCGGTGTAGTTCTGGCACGTCGGAGCGGGCGGCTCGGAGCAGGTGCTGCTGGTGCAGATCAGACCGTAGCCACAGGTGGAGCGGCCCTCACCGGTGCAGCTCTCACCGGGCACGGGCTCGGTGTCACCCTCTTCGCACTGGCCAGTGGTCGTGTTGCAGGTCCGGTCGCCGGAGCACTGGGCGTCGGTCGAACAGGCCGTCACGCAGACGTTGTCCAGGTTGGAGCAGACCAGGCCCGTGGACTCAGAGTCCGTGCCACCGTTGCAGAGCACATCCGTGGAGCACTGGCAGATGTTCGTGGTGGCGCTGGGACCCGTGCCGCCCAGCGGGGCGCAGGTCTTCGCCGTGGAGGGGCAGTCCGAACCAGAGTTACAGGTCTGCACGCAGACTTGGGCGGTCGGGTGACAGATCTCCGACTCGCCGCACTCGTCGTTGCTGGTGCACGCCCCCGGGGACGTCGTGTCGTCACCGCAACCAGCCATGAGACCGCTCATCGCGCCAAGCGCAGTGAGCACCAACATCATCTTGCGAAGCTGCATGTTGAGATTTCCTCTTGTTTGGAACGCCGCCCGGGGGGCCTCCGGCCACTGACTACAGGCCCCAACAACCATGCGAGCAAGTGAGGCTTAGTCCCGCCCGTCCGGACGTGTCAACGAGTGTCGACGCCACCTGGACGGCTGCTCGGCCGCGAAATTCACCCTTCGCGCAAGCAGACAGCGGGAGCGGAGGCCATCGCGACGTTCATGTCGCGATAGCCTCAAGGTACGCCCCTCACCTTTCAGAAGGTGAACGGAAAGTCGATGGGCTCGCCCTGCCGCTTGTGACGCGGGAAGGACCAGCTCTTGATGAGCCCGGAAATGCAGCTCGCCATGTAGGTGGTGCGGAACTCATCCGTGCGGCACGACACCGCGCTCGTCTTGCCACTCGTCTGGATGGTCCAGCGCATCACCAGCTTGCCGCTCAACGACGGGTCCTTCTTCTTCTGCTCGTTGACGCACTTGATGATGGCCGGCTTGTTGGCCAGCACCACCGCCATGATGTCCGACTGCTGCAGCCGGTCCGGAACCCCGCCCCCAGGCTCAGGAGGGACGTAGGCCGTCGGACGCGCCGACGACGGCTTCGCCTCCGGCGCCGACTTCTTCGTGCCGAAGAGCTCGTCGAAGTCATCATCCGAATCGCTCGACGAGGGCCGCTCCGCACGCGCCGGCGCGGACGTGCGAGGCTCCGGGTCCTCCCGGCGCGACGACGACGAGGTGCGTCGATTCGTGGGCCGCTCAGCCTTCGCCACCACCGTCTCCGCAGGCTTCGGCGTTTCAACCGGAGGCGGCGTCGGCGTGGCCACGGGCGCCGCCGCGACGGCCGTGGGCGGCGTCTCCGGCGGAGGCGTGTTCACCGGCGCCGCAGCGACCTCCGTGGGCGGCGTCGCGGGATTCACGGGCGGCTGAGCGGCCGCCGTGGGGGCCGTGTTCGCCTGAGGAGGCGGAGGATTGCTGGGGGACGGCGTCGGCGTGGCCACGGGTGCCGCCGCGACGACCGGGGGATTCGCCGGTGCCGCGTCCGCGCCAGACTCGCCCTTCAGGAAGAGCGCCGCGGCGCCACCACCGACCAGGAGCAGCCCCGCGGCAATGCCAACGAAGAGCCCCGTCTTGCCCTTGCCCCCACCCGGCGGCGGATAGGCGGCCGGGTAGCTCGGCTGCTGCGGGTACGGCGCGGGCATGGGCTGCGCATACTGCGGCCCCGGCTGATGCCCATACGGCATGGGCGCCGGCTGCGGATACTGCTGCATGGGCTGCTGCCCATACGGCATGGGCGAGGCCATGGGCTGCGCCATCGGCACTTCCGCGCCCCGCAGGGACGGCGAGGACACCGGCTCCGGCGGCGGCATGGGCACGTCCAGCAGTCGCGACTGCGACACCGGCTCCCGGCCCAGCGCGGGCGCGGGCGTCGGGGGCGGCTTCGACAGCGCGTCGTTCTCTTCCTTCACCAGCGAGGCCAGCACGCTGGCCGCGGACGGCTTCCAGCCCACGGCCTCCTCAGAAGCGCCCGCAGGCCCGGAATCACCACGCGCCCCCTTCCCCGCGCTGAAGGCGGACTGCACGGGGCCTGAGGACACCGTGGGCGTCGAGCCGGACACAGGCTCGGGCGCGACGATGACGGGCTTGGAGGGCCGCGGCGCCAGCACTGACGCCAGCTCCGCCGTCTCCGACAACGGAATCCAATCACTGAAGCCCGAGCGCCAGCAGAGGCTATCCGGGCCCACCTCGCCGCGATCCCACAGGTCCTTGACCTTCTCGACATTGAAGGGGCCGACCTGCTTCTCGTCGATGGCCACGTACCACTCGTGCGCCGCCGCGTTGGCCTTGGCTTCTTCCTTGTCCGGCTCGGCCTCCGCTTCGGCCAGCTTGCGCACGTTCTCCGCGGACGCTTCGCGCGCGGCGGCTTCGTTCGCGGCCTCGGTGGGAATCTTCTGCGTGCCGGAACTCAGCACCTGGTCGAAGACGGCGCCAATCTCGTCCTCTTCCACGTCGGTGAAGAGACCGCCTTCGGGCGGCGTGCCCAACGTCGCCGGCATCGTGGCGGCGGAGGCGTCACTCCCCTTCCCTACGTCAGTCGAGGCGGAGGCCTCGGAGGTCGAAGACTCAGACGCAGAGTCCTTCGCGGCCGTCGCGCCAGCGGGACGCACGGTGATGGTGTGGCCGCACTTCTTGCAACGAACCTTGACCCCTTTGGGGCCAATCTTGTCGTCGCTGATCATGTACTGCGCGCGGCAGCTGTCGCAGACGAAACGCATCGTTCCCGTAAGCCTCGGAAATGACGGGAGAAATCCCGCCTGAATCGTAGAAGTGGCAGACGGAGGGGTCAAGGTTCAGAGCCAAGTCCGCCCGCCTGCCTTTTAACGCACGACCCCCACGTCGGGGTCTGTCCCTACCTGCGCACCTGTACCTCCACGTGCGTACCCACAGCGACGCGCAGCTCGTGCAGGTCCTCGGAGGTGGCGAACACCAACAGTTCCCGCAGCTTGTTACGCACCGGGACGCGGAAGGCGGAGCCCGTCTCGCCCTGCACCATTCGGCGCACCGGCTCCATCTCTCCCGCAGCGAGCAGGCCCGCCCGCGCCGCGGTGAGCTCCGCGCCCTCCAGGTACTGCCGCACGGCCTGCGGCGTCGCGGTGGGCAACCACGCACGCGCCGCCTTCGCCAGCGCCGCGCGGTCCGGCTCGTTGAGGCTCCGCTCCAGCAGCCGACGCTCCGGCTCCACCAGGTGCTGCGCTTCCGCGATGCGCACGTTGCCCACGACGAGGCTCAGCGCCGCCTGGAGGATGGCCTCCAGCCGCTCGGGGGCCACGCGCTGGCTGAAGGCCAGCTCGGAGCGCGCCAGCGCCAGGGTGCGGCCCAGGAGGTAATAGACTTCCTTCTGGCCCTGCTCCGCGAAGTACTTGCCGCCCACGCGCAGCGAGGCCGGGTGCGTCTGGAGCAACTCCACGTTGATGAGCGGCTCGGGCGCCGGCTCGTTGGAGCGCTTCGCCATCCGCTCGCGCGTCGCCACGAGGAAGGGCGAGTACAGCTCCACCGCCTCCATGCCCAGCACGCGCGCCACATACCGGTAGTGGTGGACGTGGTACTCGGGCGCACTGGCCACGTCGATGCGGTGGCGCTTGGGCACCAGTTGGTACTGCTGGGACGGCACCGCGTACAGGTGCCCCACCTTCGCGAAGAGGAGGCCCAGCAGCTCCGCCAGCGGGCCGCGCGCCTTCGGGTGGAACAGGTGGTTGTGCCACAGCTGGTCGTTCAACGGCCGCGGCTCCACCTTCTCCTTGTTCTTCGCGTAGGGCCCCAGCTTGGTGAGGATCTCCTGCTCGTCCTCCCCTGCCTCGCCCAGCAGGCCGGACACCGCCTGCGCGGCGAGCCAGGCGCCGTCGTAGTTCTTGCGCAGCGCGGACAGACGCACCAACGCGCCCACCACCTTGCGCGGGTCCGTCGTGTTCGGTAGCGCGCGGCGGAGCGCGGCGATGGCTTCGTCCTCCCGGCCCGGCATCTGTCCGGCGAGGTCCGCGAAGGCCTCCTGCACCGCCGCGTCGTCGGGCAGGCCCTTGGCGGCCACGCCGTACGCGGCCACCGCGCCTTCCGGGTGCTTGAGCACCTGGAGGTACAGGTCGCCGAGCGCGCGCCACAGCGCCATGCGCGCCACGTGCGTCTCCGGCGTCTTGGGCAGCCGGCCCAGCATCTTCGTGTAGTTCTCCTCCAGTTGCTTCCACTGGCGCGCCGCGCCGAGCATCGCCTCCAGTGCGCTGAAGGCCTCCACGAAGCGCGGGTCCAGGTCCAGGGCGGCGTTGAAGGCCTCGGTGGCGCCCTCCACGTCCTTCAGGTCATCGCGGCGCAGCTCGCCCAGCGCGAACCAGACACGCTTGGCCTTGTGCGGCTCCAGGCCCAGCGCGGGGAGCGCCAGCATGCGCGCCAGCACGTCCGCCGCCTTCTGGCCCTGACGCGTCTCGCGCAGCAGCACGTAGAGCTGGTCCATCACCTCCGGCGCGTCCGGCTGGGACTTGAGCGCGTTGGTGAAGGCGTCAATGGCCATGTACGGGTCGTGCAGTTCGTCACGCGCGATGCGGCCCAGCTCCAGGCACACCTTCGCGCGGGCCTCGCCCTCCAGCACACCCACCAACTGCTGCCGCAGCTCGGCGGACTTCTCGTACTGGCCCTGCTTCTCCAGTAGCGCCACCAACGCGCGCAGCGTCGGCTCGTGGCCCGGGTCGATGGCCAGCGCCTTCTCGAAGTGGTTCTGCGCGCGGTCCGTCTGGCTCAGCGCGGCGTGGATGTCGCCGAGCTGCCAGTACACCTCCACCACCTCCAGGTCCGTCAGCTCCTCGCGGTGGTGGATGAGGATGGTCTGGAAGACCTTGAGCGCGCCTTCGTAGCGGCGCGTCTGCACCAGCAGGTTGCCGTAGCCCTCCAGCGCGGGCAGGTACGTGGCGTCCAGTTCGTAGGCCTTCTCGTAGCAGCCCAGCGCCTTGTCACGCTTGCCCAGCTTCTCCGCCACGTAGCCCAGACGGTAGAGCTGACGGCAGAGGTCCGCGGCGGAGACGGAGTCCTTGTCCGCCACCGCCATCTCCGCCATCTTCCGCGTGACGATGTCCAGCATCCGCTCGCCGGAGGCCCAGTCCTCGTGCGCGATGTACACGTCCGACAGCGGGCGCGCGGCCTCCAGGCTGTCCGGGATGTGCTTCAGCGCTTCCTGCCAGTAGCCGGTGGCGGTGTCCCGGTCCTCGCGCGTCTCCGCGTGGTAGCGCGCGACGTCCAGCAGCGCGCGGCCCTTGGCCGCCGGGTCCTCGGTCTGCTCCGCCTCCTGACGCAGGGTCTGCTCGTAGCCGCTCCAGTCCTTCTCCTGCTCCTGGATGCCCTTGAGGGCGCGGATGCTGGGCAGGTGGCCGGGGTCCACCGCGAGGGCCTGCTGATAGGCGGTCCGGGCGCTGCCCGTGTCCATCAGCATGTCCTCGTTGATCTTGCCCAGGCGGTAGTACAGCTCCACCGCGTCCTTTGACTGCCCGGCGAGCTCCGCCTCCTTCGACAGCATCTCCAGCGCGAAGGGCCAGTTGCCGCTGCGCTCGTACATCGTGCCCAGCGCGTGCAACGCCGGACGGCACTCAGCGTCCACCGCGAGCGCCGCGTGGTAGTTGTTCACCGCGCGGTCCAGCGCCTTGAGCTGCTGGTACTGAACGTTGCCGATGTCCACGTAGAGCTCGGCCTGCTCCTGCGGGCTGACGGCCAGCGCGAGCTGCCGCTCGTACGCCGCGATGAGGTCCTCCCACCGCGCCTGCGCCCGGCGCAGCCGGATGAGCGTCTTGATGGCCTGGACGTTCTGCGGATCGATGGCGAGCACGCTCTCCACGCAGACGTCCGCGTTCGCCGGGTTCTGGTACTTGTCCTCCCAGATGGTCGCGCTGCGGAAGAGGACGCGGATCTTCTCGCGCCAGTCCTCGCTCAGCTCCAGCATCCGCTCGTAGATGGCGAGCAGATCCGCCGGGTGGTCCAACCGCGTGTGGAGCCGCTCCAGCGAATCCAGCGCCTCGCGGTTGACGGGGTCGAACTCCAGCGCCTGCCGGTACGCGGCCACCGCCGACTCGTCGTCGCCGATGTCACGCTCGTAGACGCCCGCCACCTCCACCTGGATGCGCGCGCGCTCCTCGATGCTGTCCGCCAGGTCCCGGGCCCGCAGCAACGTGGACGCCACGTCCGGCCACGACCGCTGACGACGGTACAGCGCGGTGAGCACGCTGAGCGTCTCCGCGTCGGGCTCGAGTTCCAACGCACGCAGCAGCGCGCTGGCGGACTCGACAGGGTCCTCCAACTGCTCGTCCCAGACGCGAGCAATCTCGCGGAGGATGCCCTTGCGCTGCTCGATGGAGCCGGCGGCCTCCAGCTTCTGCTCCAGCGCCACCACGTACTCACGCTGACGGCCACGCCGCTGGAACACCGCGGCGAGCCCATCCAGCGCGGTGGCGTTGGTCGGGTCGAACTCGAGAATCTTCCGGAACGCCGCTTCCGCCGCCTGCGGGTCATCCAGGTGCGTGTCGTGGACGCGCGCCAGCGTCGCGTAGAGCCGCTCGGCCAGGGCGCCACGCGGCAGCTCGTCGGCGACCTCCTCGTAGACGGCGGCCAGCTCCTCGTGGCTGCCCGTCTCGTCGGCCAGCCGCTCCACCTCCTCGCGCAGCGTGTCGTCCGACGCGTCCAACTGGAGCGCGCGGCACAGCGCCAGGAAGGCCACGTCCTTCTGTCCCAGCCGCGCTTCCTGCACCCGGGCCAGCTCGCGCAGCGCGGCCAGCTTCTCCTCGTCCGTGACGAGGTGGGGCATGTAGCGGTCCATCACCTGGGCGTACGCACGCCAATCGTTGTGCGTCCGGTACAGGTCGCACGCACGCTCGTAGGCGGTGCGGTTGGCGGGGTCCAGCTCGAGCACCTTCTCCAGCGCGCCCGAGGACAGCTCGGGCTTGCCGCCCTGCCCCACCCACAGGTCCGCCACCGCGAAGTAAGCAGCGACCGCCTGCTCACGCTCCTCCGTCAGGAGGTGCACCTGCACCTTCAGCTCCAGCGCGCGCACCGCGTCGTTCCACGCACGCAGTGAGACGAAGAGCTCGTGCACGCGGTCCAGCTCGGGAACCTGGTGCGGCTCCACTTCCAGCGCGCGTCGGGCGGCGTCCAGGGACTCCTCGCGGCGGCCCATTCCGGCGAGCACTTCCGCCAGGCGCAGACGCAGCGCCTTCACGCCGTCACTGCTCTCCTGAAGAGGAATCAGCCGGCGCAGCACGCCCACCAACTCTTCACGCTGGCCCGTCTCGTCGTACAGCTCGCGCAGCGTGTCGAGCACGCCGCGGTGACGTGCATCCCGGTCCAGCGCGGCCTTGAAGAACGGCACGGCGTGTTCCGGCTGCTTCAGCAGGCGGTACACGACGCGGCCCAGGCGCTCATTGAGCCGCACGACCTCGCGGGGGTCCAGCGTCACCGCCAGCCGGCCCTCCAGCAGCTCACGCAGGTCCTGCGGCCGGTCAGCGCGCTCGTAGAGAGACTCCAGCGCGGAGAACGCCTGCTCGTTGCGCGCGTTCTTCGCCAGCAGCTCGCGGTACAGCTCGATGGACCCGCCCAGGTCCGCCAGTCCTTCGGCAGAGACCTGCGCCATCTTCGCCAGCACGCGGTCGCGCTCGGCGCCCGACACCTTCTCCGCCTGGAGCTTCAGGATGCCGTAGAGCTTCTCCGACGCGCCTGCCGACTCGTAGATGCCCTCCAACAGCCGCGCCGACGCGAGGTGCTCCGGGTCCAACGCCAGGATGCCTTCGTAGGCACCCGCCGCGCGGTCCGGGCTGTCCAGCCGCTCCTGGTAGAGCTGGCCCAGGCGGAACAAGTAGCCCACCCGCTCCGAGGGCTCCGTCACGCCAGCGACCAGGGCCTCCAAGATGCCCGCCAGCTCCGGCCAGGCCTCCAACTGGAGGTACAGCCTGTCCAACGCCACCAGCGACGGCTCCTGCACCGTGGGGTGCAGCGTGCGCGCGCGCTCGTAGTAGGAGACGGCGCGGTCCGAGTCGCGCAGCTTCGTCTCCAGCATCTGTCCCAATCGGAGGCAGACCTGCGCGGCATCCGCGGCCTCGGCGACGCGCGGCAGCGCTTCCTCGTACGCGGCCAGCAGCTCGTCATAGCTGGCGGACGCATCCGCCGCGTTCTCCAGCCGAGCACGGACGGCGGCGTCGTTCGGGTCTTCCTTGAAGGCGCGGAAGAGGGCCAGGAAGGCCAGCTCCGACTCCTCCTGGGACTCCCGCAGCGTGGCCAGCTCGCCCAGGAGCGCCTTGCGCTCGAATGCGTCGCCCGACACGCCCACACGCGTCTCGATGACCTGAGCCAGACGCGTGATGTCGCCGCTGGCACGGAGGGCGCGCAGCAACGTCTCCACCGCGAGCAGGTTCTGCGGCTCGCGGGTCACCAGCGCCTCCATGCGGCCCACCGCGCCCGCATGGTTGGCCTGCACGGACAGCACCTCGCCGTACAGCGCCAGCGCGCCTGTGCGGTCCAGCAGCCGCGACTCACGCACGATGGCCAGACGGAACTTCAGTTCCAGTCCCTCCTCCGTGGAAATCAGCGCGATGCGGCGAGCCAGTGCGTCCGCCAGCTCCGGCCAACGCTCCTGCTTCTGGCAGAGCGCCTCCATGCGCTCCAGCGTGGGCAGGTCGTCCGGCTTGAGTTCCAGCAGGCGCCGGAAGGTGGCCAGCGCGCCCAGCGCGTCATTGAGCTGCTCCTCCTGCAGCGTGCCCATCTGGAAGAGCACCGTGGCGCGACGCGCCGGGTCCTCCGCCACCGCGAGCTGCCGGCGCAGCACCTCCAGCAGCTCCGTGGGCTTGCCCTGCGACGCCACCAGCCGCACGGTGCCATCCAGCGCTTCGGTGTCCGTGGGCCGCAGCTCCAGCACGCGCTTCCATGACACCAGCGCCTCGGAGGGCTCGCCCAGGTCCGTCTGGATGCGGGCCAGCGCGCGGTACAGCTCGGCGCGGGACGCATCCCCCGCCTTGCCCACCACCTCCGTCAGGATGGCGGCCAGTTCCTCGGGCGCCTCTGCCTTGTCCACCAGCGCGACGCACAACTCCAACGAGCGCAGGTCATCCGGCAGCTCGCGCAGCGCGCGCGTGGCGGCCAGGAAGCCCATCTCCGCGTTCTCGAGCGAGCCGGCGTAGATTTCCGCGATGCGGCGCAGCAGCGCGGCGCGCTCCTGCGGCACGGCCTCCGCCGAGGCACGGGACTCCAGCATCTCCACCTGCTTCAGGTGGTTGCCCACCGAGGCGAAGACGGGCTCCAGCGCACTGGCCGCGGCGCCACGCAGCGGGCTCTCCGAGCGCGCCATCTCCTCCAGCGCGCCCACCGCGCCGGCATGTCCCTCCCGGCGCGCCAGCACGGCCTGGTACAGCTCCAGTGCGCCGCGCGGGTCGTCCAGACGCGACACCTTCAGCCGGCCCAAGCGCACTCGAAGGTCGGACGCCTCTTCCTGGGCGCCACGCTCGTCCGCGAGCTGGATTTCCCGCTCGATGTGCTGCGCCAGCTCCGGCCAGCGCTCCATCTCCGCGAGCACCCGCCCCAGCAGCTTCAGCGCGTTGGCGTTCTCCGGCCGCAGGCCGAGGATTTCCCGGTACGACTGCGCCGCCAGCGACTTGTCCGCCAGCGTCTCCTCGGCCAGGTGCGCCAGCTCGAAGAGCAGGTTCACCTGCGAGGACGGGTTCGCCTCGGCCGCCACCTGACGGCGCATGACGAGCGCCAGCTCGCGGTGCGCGCCTGTGCGGCGGTGGACCCGGGCAATGGCATCCAACACCGACTTGTTCTTCGGGTCCCTGCGCGACATCTCCTCCATCGCACGGACGGCCAGGTCGTAACGCTTGAGGCGGTTGTCGTAGATGCCCGCCAGGCGCCGCCACAAGTCACCGGCGAGCGGATCCTGCGCGCCGCGCTCCAGTTGGTCTTCGTAGGCCGCCGCCACCTCTTCGAACGCACCGGAGTCGGCCGCGAGCCGCTCCAGCTCGTCGCGCACCGCGGCCTCCTGCGGCGCCTCGTTGAAGGCGCGCAGGCGTGCGACGAAGGCGAGCGACGTCTGCCCCAGCGCCTCGCGCAGGGTGGCGATCTCCTGGAGGTGCTCCAGCCGCCGCTCGGGCGCCACGCCCGGCAGCAGCACCTCGAGCACGTCCACCAGCTTCCGGGTGTCGTTGACGCCACGGTAGACAGGCTCCAGCAGGCGCGCCGCTTCGGAGCGAGGCGCCTCGTGCGCCATCAGCCGCTCCAGGCCCGCCACCACCTGTCCGTCTCCAGGCGCCAGCTCCAGCAGACGGCGGTACACCGGCAGCGACTCCGCCGGCCCCACTTCCTTCTCCAGGAGCTGGGCGCGCTTCAGCAGCCAGTTGCGCCGTGCGCCTTCATCCGCGGCGCCATCCGCGAGTTGGTCCAGCACGTCCGCCTGCTCCACGAAGCGCCGAGACTTCGCGTAGAGCTTCTCCAGCGCGAGCAGGCCCTCGGGCACCTTCCGGAGCGCCAGCGCGGAGCGATACGTCTCGATGGCCTTCGCGTCTTCACCCGCGTTCGCGTACGCCTCGCCCGCCTTGAGGAGCAGGCCCACGCGCTCTTCCGGGTCGGTGGCGAGCTGCGCCTGACGCGTGTAGACGTCGGACAGGCTCTTGGCGTTCTGTCCCTTCTCGTACAGGCGGGAGAGGGCCTCCAGCGCCTGCCGGTCCTGGGGAGCGTCCGCCAGCAGGCTCTTCCACAGCCGCGCGGCCTCCTCGGGCTGGTCCAGCGACTCGCGCAGCTCCGCCGAGCGCCGCAGCAGCTCCAGCGCCGCGGGGTCTCCCGCGTTCAGCTCCGTCGCCGCCGTCTCGTAGATTTCGGCCAGCACCTCGTGCGAGCCCGTCTCGCGCGCCAGCCGCTCCAGGTCCGGCTGCACGCCTTCCCGGTCCAACCCCTGCGCGAAGGACTTCACCGCGGACATGAACGCCAGCGAAGGCTGGAGCATGTCGCGCTCGTAGATGCGGCGAACCTCTCCCGAGAGGAGGATCTTCTCCACGGTGAGCGCGGAAGTCATCCGCGCTTCACGCAGCGCCACACGGCGGGCGTGGTCGCCCACCTGCACCAGCACCGGGTCGAGCACATCCAGCGCCGCGCCGCTCGCGGGCACCGCTGCCTTCACCCAGGCCTCGAGCGCCGCGCGCGCACCGGGATGGCCCGAGTCCTCGGCCAGAATCTTCCGGTAGAGGCCCAGCGCCGCGTTCGGGTCATCCAGGACCGTGCGCTGGAGTTCCGCCAGACGGAAGGAGACTTCACGCCCCTGCGGGCTCTGCCCTTCCTGGTTGCGGCGCAGCGCCAGCGCCCAGGCCAGGTCCGAGTGACGGCCACTCTCGGTGTAGAGCCGGTCCAGGGTCGCCGCGGCTTCACGGCTCGCCGGGTCGCGCTCCGCGATGACGCGCCAGGCGTCCGCGGCGCTCTCCTTGTCCATCAACTTCGTCTCGTGCAGCAGCGCCGCCTCGCGCAAGAAGGCCAGTTGCTCGGCGGGCTCCGGCGATGCCGCGGCCAGCTTCTCCAGCACCTCGGCGAGCGCCGCCCATTCCTCCCCCGCGCGATGCAACCGCTGAAGGGCGCGCAGGCAGTCCAGGTTGCCCGGCTCGATGGCCAGCAGGTCGCGCAGCGCCTTCACCGCGCCGGCCTTGTCGTCCAGCTTCTTCTCCTGCACCTCGGCCAGCTCGCGAAGCAGCGCCAGTCGCGCGGAGCCGATGTCCCCTTCCTCCGCCAGCTCCGCGATGATCTCCGCGTAGCTGTCCAGCGAGTCCGCGTCCTCCGCCGCCTGCCGCGCCGACGAGCGCAGCCCCGCGTCACCGGGCGCCAGGCGCAGTGCGCGCGCCAACGCCGCGAAGGCCAGCTCCGGCTGCCGCAGGTGCGTCAGGTGCACCTGCGCCGCGTGTCGCAGCGCCTGCACTCGCGCGGCGTCGTCCTTCGCCACTTCCGCCAGAACATCCAACGTGGCCACCAGCTTGCGGTGGTCCTTGGTGCGCTCGAAGGCAGGTACCAGCACACGCGCAGCGGCCTCGCGCGCCGGGCCCGAGGCGAGCATGGCCTCCAGCGCCGCCAGCGCATCCGGGTCCGTGGGGCGCTGGAGCAGGATGTCCGCGAAGCTCTGCACCGCCTCCGCGCTGCCGTCCTGCGACTCCTGCAGCAGGTGCGCACGACGCAGCTTCAGCCGCGCCACTCTGTCCGCGTCACCCGCGGACTCGGCCAGCGCAATCATCCGCGCCAGCGTGTCTCCCAGCTCGCGCGTCCGGCCCGCCTTCTCGTACAGCTCCGCCAGGCGCGGCAGATGCCGGCCTTCCTCGGCGCCGTGCGAAAGCGCGGACTGCAGCGCCTCGGCCGCCTGCGCATCGCGTCCCAGCTCCGAGTTGAGGTCCACCAGCTGAAGCAGCAGCTCCAGCCGCTCCTGCCCACGCGCGCCCTGGATGCGCTTGCGCAGCAGCCCTTCCGCGTCCGCGGACCGGCCCGCGCGCCCGTACAGACGCACCAGCCGCTGCAGCACCGCGTTCGACTCGGGCGCACGGGTCACCGCCGCTTCCAGCGCCGCGATGGCCTCCGCGGCGAGCGCGCCTTCTTCCGCCAGGCTCGCGGCCTCGAGCAGCAACGGCACGGCCACCGCGGGGTCCTCGGACTCGGAGGCCAGCGTGCGCAGCACACGCCCCAGCTCCGCGTGCGCGGACAAGTCCCTGGCCAGCCTCAGCGACTCCGCGCGGGAGCCCTCGTCCTTCGCGTCCTCGCGCAGCGCGCGCACCTGGACGTCGAAGGCCGCGCGGCTGTCCGCGAGCTGCTTCTCATGGATGCTGGCCAGCAACGAGAAGAGGCGCTTGCGGGCCGTGGGCTCCGTCGTCACCTCCAACTGCTGCTGGAGCGCCGCCACCTGCCGCTGGTGGTCGCCGCTGCGCCCGTAGTGCGCCGCCAGCGCCTCCGCCACCTCCGCCGTGCGAATGCCCGCCGCCGCCAGCCGCTCCAGTCCGCCCACCACCACGCCGGTGGAGACGTTCTCGGAGAGCAGGCCGAGGAACAGGTCCGTCGCGTCCTCCTGACGCCCCAGCCGCTCGGCGTACAGCTTCGCCTGGCGCGCCGTCCACTCGTTGCGCTCCAGCTGCGTCTCCGCCAGGCCCGCCAACCGCCCCGCGAGCGCCGCCGCCTCGTCGAACTTCGACTGTGCCACGCACAGCGCCTGCAGTCGCTGCACGCCCGCCGCATCCTCTGGCGCGAGCTGCACCAACTGGCGCACCAATGGCTCCAGTTCCTCGGGCGCCGCGCCGGCCGCCTCGCGCCGGGACACGTCCGCCTCCAGCCGCGCCTTCGGGTCGTCCGCGAGCGCCGCGGCCGCCTGCAGCGACTTCACCGCCTCCACGGCAGCCGCATCACCCGGCGCACGCGCCAGCACTTCCCGCCATGCGGCCTCCGCGCGCGACGGGTCCGCCAGGGGGCCCTGGAGCAACTGGGCCAGCTGCCGCCAGATCGTGGCCGCCACCTCCGCCACCGGCGCCGCTTCCGCCGCGCGTTGCAGCGCCAGCGCCAGCGCGGGCTGCGCCTGGGCCTTCTCCGCGTGCTCCACCACCGTGCCCAACAGCAACGGACGGCCCGGCTCCAGCTCCAGGGCGCGCGACAGCACCTCGAAGGCTCCGCGCGCGTCGTCCTTCTCCTCGAACATCAGCGCGAGCGCTTCGCAGAAGGCCACCCGCTCCGGGCGCGGACGCGGCGCCAGCAGGGCCAGGTCCAGCAGCGGAACCACCGCTTCCAGCTCGTCGTCCTCGGCCAACAGCCGCGCCAGCTGGAAGGCCGCCAACGCCTGCGTGGGGTCCAGCTTCAGCGCCGCTTCCAGGTGCTCACGCGCGGCGTCCGCGTCCTTGAGCTGCGTCAGGAACAGGTCCGCCAGCCGCAGCCGCATGCCCGCCTGGGTGGAGCGGTCCTTCACCGTGCCCAGGTAGCGCTCCAGCACCGCGACGGCTTCCGGGGCCCGGCCCTTCTCCAGGAGCTGCTCGGCCGTCAGGCTGGCCGCGTCCGCGCGGGACGGGTCCGCCGCCACGGCCTTCTCGAAGGCCGCCAGCGCGCCGTCCGCGTCGTTCATCCGGCCAAGGCGCAGCGTGCCCACGCGCAGCCACAGGTCCACCTGCGCGGTGCGGTCCTTCACCTCGCCCGCCATCGCCTCGATCTGCTCGATCGCCGGCGCGAAATCACCGCCCGAGCGCACCGTCAGCTTCTCGATGAGCGACAGCCCTTCGGGCATGCCCGGCCACAGCAGGAAGCAGCGGTCCAGCGCCTCCTTCACCTTCGCAGCCGCGCCCGGGTCGTACCAGGCGAAGAGCTTCGCCACGAGCAGCGACAGGCGCGCCGCGCTCTTCCGGTCGCGCTCCTCCAGCGACATGCTGCGCAGCATTCGCACGCGGTCACGCCACGTCTGCTCGAAGCGTTGCAACGCGCGCGCGGCCTTCTCCAGCCGCGCGTTCTGCGGCTCCAACGCCTGGGCGACATCCACCACCCGCTGCGCCAGTTCATGCTCGGTGGGGTCGTCCACCAGCCGCTCGGCGAGCGCGGCGTACTCCTCCGCCATGCCCGCGTCCCCTAGCGCCGCGCGCTCGCGCTCCAGAGCCTCGAAGGCCGGCTGGAAGCGCTCCTCCGACAACAGCAACTGACGCACGCGCCGGAAGGTGGCGCGGTCCGGCTTCGCGCGCGCCGCACGCTGCAGACACAGCACCGCGCGGTCGCGCCGGAACAACTTCTGCTCGTAGACGTCGGCCGCCTTCAGGTAGTGGCCCGCGCACTCCTCGCCGTGCGTGACGCCGCCCAGCCGCTCCAGGACGTCCGCCAGCGCGGCGCCATCCTGCCGCGACTCGTGCAGCCGCTTCAGGCCTCGGAGCGCGGGGATCGGATCCTTCGCCACCAGCAACGCGCGCTTGAGCAGTTCCTCCGCGCGCTGCGTGTTGCGCTGCCGGTCATGCGCGAGCTCCGCGGCGCGGCACAGCAGGCGCACCGCTTCATCGGAGGCGACATCGCGCGAGCGCCCCTCGTAGAGGCGAATCAATTCCTCGACACGGCCGGCCTTGTCGAGTGCCGCTTCGGTTTCGACGAAGGTGCGGTCATCGGACACGCGCAGCGTGGGACGCGACGAGGGCGTGGGCTGTTGCATGGAGGGGCGGGCCTTGGAATGGAAAGAAAAAGCAGCGAGGGCGCCAGAGACCGGAACTCTACCGGTCGCCAGCGCCCCCGAGCAATCATGCAAAACCCGCCAAACGGCGGGAATCATTGGCCTTCTTGCTACCCGGCCGAGGGAGCGTCAGGCGGCGTCTCGCCACCTTCGCCACCCTCGCTTCCGTCCGCCGCATCCGCCGCGGGGGCCTGGGCAGGTGCGGTCGTCTCCGGAAGCGCCTTTGCACGCTCCACACCCGCGCTGTCATTCAGCTGAGTGTAGAGGGCAACGGCCTTGTCACGCTGCTGCAGCTCCTCCGCGAGCTGAGCGGCGCGAGGCAGGTTGCCAAGCTTCTCGTGGAGCGGGAGCGCCTTGTCCTTGCGGCCAGCACCCTCCCACGCCTCGGCAGCGGCGGCGATGTCACCCAGCAGCTCCAGCCACCGGGCGCGGCCGGCCGGCTTCTGCTCCTGCTCGGCCCGGGCCAGCTCCTTCTGCGCCAGCTCCTTCGCCTCGTCGTCCAGCTTCAGACGCTGCATGAAGTGGAAGGCCTTGGGCGGAGGCAGCGGGCTGAGGACCTCCACCGCCTCGCGGCGCTGGCCCACGGCCGCCAGCAGGGTGGCGGCACCGAGCCGGTCACCCCGCTCCACCAGGCTCTTCACCTCGAGCCCGCGGATGCGGTTGGCGCTGGCGATGTCCCGCGCGCGCTCGTACGACTTGCGTGCCAGGGTGAGCTTCCCGGAACGCTCGTAGGCGAGCGCCGCCTGGTCGAACTGCCGGGCGCGCTCATAGAGGCGGGCCACGTTCTCGAAGTCACCCTTGCCGACGAAGTGCTCCATGAGGAGTTCGTAGGCGCCGGCCTTCTCCAGGGTGGGCGCGAGCTGATCCGGCGGCAGCGTACCCACCAGACGGCGGGCCGTGTCGTTGTCGCTCCCGGCCAGGGCGTTGCGCAGGGCGCTCTTGAGGTCGCCCCCCGCCTCGAAGAGGCGAGCCGCCTCCGCGAAGGAGTTGTTGCGCTCGTGCAGCCGGCCCGCGTCGCGGGTACGGCCCATGGTCTCGAGCTGCTTCGCCTGCTCGTCCCAGGTGCCCGTCAGCTCCGGCAGCGGGCGCTCGCCACGCTCCGGGCGCTCGCCACGCTCCGGACGCTCACCCCGAGCAGGACGCTCGCGGCGCTCCGGACGCTCCCGGCGCTCACCCGAGGCGGCACGCTCACCGCGCTCAGGCCGAGGGCCACGCTCACGGCGCTCCCCACGCTCGCCCCGCTCACGGCGCTCCTCGGTGCGAGGCGCCGCGACGGGCTCCTCGGCCTCGGGACCGGGCTGACGGCCGCTGGCCGCGAAGGCCGCCTCCGCGCGCTCGGCATCACCCGCGGCACGCCAGGCCTGACCGACGAGGAAGATGACGTCCGTCCACGCATCGAACTTCTCCCGCGCCGGGTCCTCGGCGGGAGCCGCGGCCTCGGCGGGAGCCGCGGCCTCACCCTCGGCGGTGGCAGGTGCCTCGGCGGGAGCCCCTCCCTCGGCGGGAGCCCCTCCCTCGGCGGGAGCCTCACCCTCGGCGGGCGCGGCGGCCTCCACGGGAGCCGGCGCCTCGGAGGGAGCAGCGGCCTCCTCGGCGGCGGGCGCCTCGGGCGCGGCCGGCTTCGGCTGACGCTGCACGCGCAGCAGCGTGGTGATGAGGCGGCCACGCGTGTTCATGTCCAGGTCGTCCAGCGACTTCAGCCGCATGGGCCGAAGCGAGCGGACAATGGCCTGCAGCGGCGCCTTCTCCGCCCCGAAATCCGTCTTGGAGAGCGCCTTCTCCAGGATGCTCAGCTCGGAGATGACACGCTGGCCAGGGCCCACGGGGCCCTCTTCGCGATCGCGCCCGCGTCCACGGCCATCTCCACGCCCACGGCCGTCACCGCGTCCGGGCCCGCCACGGCCACCAAAACCACCCGGTCCGTCACGGCGAGGACCTTGGCCCGGTGCACCCCCGTCACGACCACGCCCACCCGGGCGCGGCCCACCGCTTCCATTCTCCTGAGGCACGTCTTTCTCCCGCTAGAACGCGTAGCGAATGTTCGGCGCCACCGCGAACCCGAACGAGCCCCCGGAGACGAGGTACTGCCCCGTCACCTCGAGCCCTACGGAAAAGTGGCGCAGCCGTGTGTAGTACTCCACTCCGGGCCCGGCAAACACAAGAATGTCGGAATCGGGGAGGAGCCGCTGCGGCGAGAACATCGCATAGCCAGCACCTGCGCGGAGATAGAACCAGGTGCGCTTCACTTCCTGACTGTCAGCGAACCCCACCAGGCGAGCACGCAACACCGCGCCGGGGATCAGGGTGGAGAAGTCACCCGACACCGCGCCGCCGGAGTTACCCACGTACTGAGCGCCCGTCCGCACGCTCGAGCCCATGAGGAACAGGCCGACGGACACGTGCTCGCCCAGGTCCACGCCCACCTCCACCTGCGCCATGGGCCCGGAGGAGAACGGACGCGGCGTGCCTTCGGCGGCCGGCGGGTTGGTGATGAACAGGGGGCCACCGAGCACCGCGAAGTAGATGCCTCGCTCGATTTCATCGAACGTGACAGCCGGGCGGTCGCCCTGGGCAGTGGTGGGCTGCTGGGCGCTCGCGACCGTGGGGAGAACGAACGAGGCGCACAGGGCAAGTGAGGCGAGGGCTTTCATGCGGTCCTGACGTTGGCCCGGCCCCCTCGGGGGAGTGGGAGCCGGGGAAAGGCGCGGTGGGCAGACCTGAGTCAGGCCTGCCCACCCGGAGAAAGGCCACCCGGCGCTATTCGCCGGACTGCTTGAAGATGAACGGATACGTGACGACCACCACGCCGCCGCCCTTCGGCTCGGGGAACTTCCAGGTGCGAACGCGTCCGGCCACGCACGTCTCCAGCTCCGCGTTGGCCGCCGTGGACTGCGCCACCGACGACGAGGCGACCGAACCATTCCCCGCGATGACGAACTTCACCGCCACCTTGCCGCCCAGCTTCGGGAAGCGGTTGAGGAGGCTCTCGAAGCAATAGCGGATTTGTCCGCGGTTGCGATGGATGACCTGGCGGATGAGCTCCTTGTCCAGCGAGCCCATGACTTCCGGGTCGGACGAGGTGATGCCCACGTCGACGCTCTGCTTGCCGCCCAGCACGCCCACGCCGCTGCCGTAGGTGCCGGTGCCGCCACCACGGCCCTTGGTGCCAATGCCGCCAATGCCGATGGTGTCACCCGTGCCGCCGCCGCCGCCGCTCGTACCGCGCAGGCCCATGCCACCGAAGCCGCCGGAGTTGCCCGCCTTGGCGCCGAACATGTTGCCCATGGCGCTCTTCAGGTCGCCGCCCAGGCCGCTCTTGCCGAACACCGTGGAGATGCCGCCCTTGCCGCCGCCGAAGATCTTCGCCGTCAGCGCGCGCGCCTCGTCCTTCTTGTTCGGGTCGCCCTTGGGCGCGGTGCGATTGTTGGTCTTGGGCGCCTCCTTCTTGCCCATCTGACCTTCGTCGCCGCGGTTCTTCGCCGCCATCTCCCCGCTCTTCTTCTGCTCCTTCTGCTGGTTGAGGCGCTCGAGGAACTTGTTCTTCTGCGCCTCCGGCGGCTTGATGATGAGCTTGGCGATGCGGGCGTTGTCCGCCGACAGCTCGTCCGCGTATTCGTCCCCCGCGACGGTGCGGTTCATCGCGGTGATGACGAACGCCGTCGCGATGAAGAACAGCACCAGGAAGATGTTGAGCGCGGTGTAGTCCATGGACTCGCCCAGCGGCACCACGACGCGCTTGGGCACGGGCTGGAAGGCCACCTCGAGCGTCACGCCGCCCAGATCCACCCAGATGAAGTCCTCCGCGTCCAGCGTGAGCGAGTACGCCTCGCCCTCATGCGAGGCCTTGCCGGACTCGATGACGGCCTTCAGGTCCAGCGTCTCGCCCTTGCGGGTGAGCTCGCCCTTCATCTTCGCGGTGAAGCGAACGCTGAAGGACTGGCCGTCCGAACGAACCACGTCGAACGTTGGGGCGCCCAGGCGGGCGTCCCCCATGACGAAGTCCACGCCCGCGGCGCTGCCGACGACGAAGGCCCCCTTCCTGCCGGGCCCCAGGAAGAACTCGCCCACGCGCTGGTCACCCCAGGCGAAGCGCAGGCCCACGCCCAGCGGACCGCTGGACTTCGTGCGGCGAACCTTCCGCACGCGCGGCGCGGCTTCCTCCGGCGCGGCCTCGACGGGGGCTGGAGCGGGCGCGACGGGAGCGGCCACCGGGTTCTGCTGGGTGGCGGCGAAGGACGGGTCGATGGCACCCGCGGCCGGAGCAGCCACCGCAGCCTGCGCCAGGCTCTCGGCCGGCGCCGGCGCGGCGATGACCGGATTCTTCTCCGTCGCCACCTCCGAGCTGGCCGCCGCGGCCGCCAGGTTCACCGCGGCCACCGCGGCCGGGTTCTCCAGACGGATGGTGGTGCCACCCACGCGGATTTCATCACCGAAGGAGAGGAGCCCCTTGGTGACGCGCTTGCCGTTGACGTACGTGCCCTCGACGCTACCCATGTCGATGATGGACATGGCGCCGTCGCTGGCGACCTCGATGACGGAGTGGATGCGGCTGACCTTCTCGTCCTCCAGGCACAGGTGCGCCGAGGAGAGACGGCCAATCTTGATGATGTCGCGCTCGTAGTCCTTGGAGGCGACCAGCGAGTCGCCCTTGAAGACCTTGAGTGTCAGAGGAACGGCCATGGGGGCTCCAACGTAAAGTGGGTACGGCGTCAGACAACGCGCGCGGCGGTGGGTTCCCGCCGCGTTGTGGCGCTGGCTACAGCTCGCCCACGGACTGCATCACCTTGTCCTCGAAGTCCTCGCGGATGCGGATGAGGTTCGAGTGCTTCACCCGCTCACGCGCATCGATGTACTCGCCATCCGGCTTCGTGAGGTCGCCCTCGATGGTGTCGTCCTCGAAGTCGATGTTGGTCGTCTTGGAGTAGCGCACATTGCCCTCCCCTGGACCACCCGGGTTGGAGCCCTCTTCCTGGGCCAGGGCGGGCGTCACCGCGAGCACCGCACACAGCATCAACGCCTTACGCATCACTGCCTCCCGGAAGGGACCCGAAGGTCCCTTCGCACACCGAATCCCCGGATGAGGGGGAAACACAAGGTTCGCATCATCCCCCGTGCCCCCGCCACAGCGAAGGCACTCGGGGGCGTCCCAACTTTCACAGCAGGTCGTCTTCCGGCTCCCCGGGTTCCGCCGAGCCTGCATTCTTCTGGTCGGAGTTTCCGTTCGCGGGGGCGGGCGCCGGCGGCGTGTTGCCGCTGGCGGGGGTGACCTGGGGCGCGGGGCCCGTGCCGGAGGCCGGCGTCGCGGCGGTGGCGGGCGGGTTCGCCGCACCGGCCGCCTTCTCCGCGGCCTGCATCTGGGCCTGCTGCTGCTTCTGCAGCTCCTCCATCTGCTTCGCCTGCTCCTCGGCGAACTTGGCCTCGCGCTTCGCGTTGACGATGACCTCCACCTCGCGCAGCAGGGCGAACACGGGAGCCTCGGCGGGCAGCGCCACCTCACCGCCGGCCATGGCGATGTACTTGCGGTATAGCTCCGAGGCGCGCTCGGGCGCGTCCTTCACCTTGTGGAGGATGATGGCGCGGTTGAGGTTCACGGCCGCCAGCTCGGGGTCGAGCTTCTCCGCCTCGTCGTACTCCTGCATGGCCTTGTCGAACTGGCCCATGCCCTTGTAGGCGACGCCCAGGTCCAGGTGCGCGGCGGCGTTCTTCCCGTCCGCCTGGAGGATGCGGCGCAGGTGCTGCTCGGCGGCGGGGTAGTTCTCCGCGGCCAGGGCCAGCTGCGCCAGCTCCACGTGCGACGGCACGTAGTCCTCGCGGACCTCCAGCGCCTTCTTGAAGGACAGGCGCGCGTCATCCACGTCGCCTTCCTGCAGGAGGATGAGGCCCACGGCGTGGTGGAGCTCCGGGTCCGCCGCGTCCAGCTTCACGCCGCGCAGGGCCACCAGCTTCGCCATGGCGAGCTGCTTGCGATCCAGGTAGCTGCGGATCATCACCTTCAGCGCGGTGGTGGACTGCGGGTCGCGCATCAGCGCGGCGCGCGTCAGGTCCATGGCCTTGGTGTGGTCCCCCTGCTGCCGGAAGATCTCCGCCAGCCGCGCGCGTGACTGCGCGTCATCCGGGTAGCGCTGGAGCACCTCCTGGTACAGCGCCACCGCGCCGGCGACGTTGCCCGCGTTCTGCTCCATCACCGCCAGGTTCTCAGAGGCCTGACGCAGCGAGGGCTTCTTCGTGAGCGCCGTCTTGTAGTGGTTGCGCGCCTCGGTCAGCTTGCCCTGACGCTCGGCGAGCACGCCCAGGTTGTAGTCGGCCTCGGCGAGGTTCCCGTCCGCCTCCAGGGCGGACTGGAACTTCCGCTCCAGCGACGGGTAGTCGATGGCCTTGGCCTTCTTCTGCGTGTCGAACGCCTTCAGCGCGTCCTCGAAGCGGGCCTTGGCCGTGTTGGAGATGGGCTGCAGGGCCTCCGTCTTGCCGGCGTTCGGATCCGCCGTCTTGGCCGAGCCGGGGCCGGTGGCCTTGGAGGAAGTACAACCGGCGGCGGCCAGCGAGACAGCCGCCAACAGGGGGAACAGGCGCATGGTGCGGGTCGTCCGGTTCATTAGAGGAAGTCCTCCGGCTCCTCGTCATTCCCGCCCTGCTTCGCGGGAGTGGCGCCGTCGGTGGTGGCCGCCGGGCGGGCGTCCACCTGAGTCTCGGTCTGCGAGCGCAGCTGCGCGGTGAGGTCCGTCAGGTCCTCCTGCAGCGTCTCCGCCCGGGCCTGCTGCGCGTCCGACGCCGCCTTGGGCGCCGGCGGCGGCACGTCCTGGATGGTGGCCAGCAGGTCGCCGCCAATGAGCTGCACGCGGCCCTTCAGCGCCACCTTCTCTTCGTGCATGTCGGGGTAGCGGTCTGGCTGGTACGTGGTGCGCAGCAGCTTCAGGCTCTCCGCGGCGCAGTCGTTGTAGACGTCCAGCTCCCGGCTCTTGGCCACCGTGGCGGAGAACGCCTCGGTCGCCTTGTCCTTGAGCGGCTGGGCCTGGTTGGCGAACTCGTCGCGCAGCGCCTGCTCCGACTCCTCGTCCAGGCCGCGCGGCATGGGCGCGTTGATGAGGCGGTCGGCGAAGTGGTCATACGCCAGGCCGATGCGGTGCAGCGCGCAGATGGCGGGCTCGGGCGCGCCCAGCGTCACCGTCTGCACGTACTTCTTCTCCACCACCTGGAGCGCGCGGCTCTTGTCCTGGATGCTCGCCTTGAAGCGGTCCGGCGACGGCGGCACACCCCAGTACAGCTTCAGGCGCCGGTACTCGTTCCAGTCCAGGTCCACCGACAGGAACTGCGCCTGCGCGGCCGTGGCGAGCGCCGGCTTCTCCAGCGAGCCCTGCACGCGGCGGGGCAGCTGGTCGAAGTGCTCGAAGATGCGCTTCTGCATGCGGGCCACGTCACGCGTCTTGCCCATCTTCTTGTACAGGTCGACGATGCGGCCCTCGGCGGCCAGGAACCGGCTGGGGGAGCGCATGTTGTCGCGCTCGTACTCCTCCAGCATCTTGATGGCCTTGAACGCGGCGCCGCTCTTGGCCGTCAGGTCGATGATGGAGAGGCGGATTTCGTCGGCGTCCTTCGCCCGCGGCCACAGCGTCAGGTAGTGCTCGCGGTTGCGCAGCGCCGCCTTCACCTGGCCCAGGCCCTCGCGGTAGGTGGCGGCGTTGAAGAGCGCCACCTGCGCCTTGGACTCGTCCCACTTCTGCACCACCGCGGGCTTGTTGTCGTCCGCCGCGCCCCGCTTCTTCTTTCCGCCACCACGCGCCTTGGCGTTGCCCTTCTCACCCAGGCTGCGCTCGTAGCCGCGCACGTAGGCCTCGTACGTCGCCGCCGCGTCCTCGAAGTCGCCAATGGCCTCCAGCGCCTCCGCGTTCGCGTAGATGGAGTCCGGCACGTGCTTGGAGCGCGGGTACTCGGCGAACAGGCGCTTGCGCACCTCGATGGCCTTATCCAGGCGCTTCGCCTTGTAGTAGTCGACGGACGCGTTGTAGAGCGCCAGGTCGGCGATCTCCGTCTGCGGGAAGTCCTTCACGAAGGCGAGGTACGCCTCGGCGGCCTTCTCGAACTCCTTCTTCTCCTCCAGCTGGCTGACGAGCTTGAAGGACGACTGCTCGATGAGCTTCGCCAGGTCGTCGCGGAACTTGCCCACCGCCAGCTTGTCGTTGGCGTAGAAGCGCCGCGCCCACTCGTTCACCTTCGCGTAGTCCTGCAGCAGGTGGTACGAGTCGAGGATGAGGTTGGCGGAGATCTCCGCCGCGCGCTCGCCGTTCTCGAACTTGTACTCGGGGTAGCCGAGCGCGATCTCGCTGAAGCGCAGCACCGCCTCGTCGAAGTGGTTGTGGCGGTAGTAGATGTTGGCCGCCTTGAAGGCGATCTCCACCCGCTTCTCACCCTTGGGCACGTACTTGAGGTAGCGCTCACACGCGTCGAGCAGCGCCTTCTTCAGCGTGGGGATGGCGGCCTTCTTGGTGATGTCCGAGCCCACCGCCTCGCTCTTGCCCTCGCCCCGCGCCTCGCCCGCCTTGACGACCTCGTCGTAGGCCAGCACCGCGTTGTAGGCGGCGTTCTGCAGCCACTTGCCCGGCTTGCCCGGCTTCGGCTTGCCCTTGTCGTCCTTGGCCTCCAGCACCTTGGCGTCCTGGAGCACGACGAGCGTGTAGTTCGCGGCGGCCTTGTCGAAGTTCTGCAGGTTGTCGTTGAGCAGTTCGGCCCAGAAGAAGCGCAGGTCGTACGCCTTGGGGTTCTCCGGGAAGAGCGTGAGGTAGTCGCTGTACACCGCGTCCGCGTAGCGGAACGTCTCCTCGTTGCGCGTCTTCTTGCCCTCGTTGTGCCAGGTGACGGCGAGGTTGGACAGCGTGCGCTCGGACAGCTCCTTCGCCTCCGCCAGCAGCTTCTTGTCCTTGTCCTCCTTGATGACGCCGGAGCCCTCGACCTCCTTCATGATCTTCACGAGCCGGCGCACCTGGACCACGGTGCGCTCCTTGTTGCCCATGCGGAGGATGCAGTCGACGATGCGGCCCTGGAAACCAGGCGCCTCGGGGGACAGCGGCTTCTCCTTGATGAGGCCGTTGTAGGTGATGGCCGCCTCGCGGTCCTTGCCATCGCCGTAGTACAGGTTGGCCAACTGCTTCAGCATCGTGAAGCGGTCTTCCGGGTTGGTGGCCACCTTGCCGAACTCCGCCCGGGCCTGCGCCACGTCACCCTGGTGCGCGAACGCCCGCACGTAGTCGGCGCGCGCCTCGCGCAGCAGCGAGCTTCGGCCGCCGCCCTTGCCGCCGTCCTTCTCCAGGGCGTTGGCGCCGGCGAGCTCACCGTAGAGCACCACCGTCTTGAACTTGTCCTTGGCCGACTCGAAGTCGCCCATGTTGTAGTGACACCAGCCCTGCTTGTAGAGGGCGAAGGCGTACACTTGGCTCTCGGGGAACTCGGCGGCCTTCTTGTACGCCGCCAGCGCCTTCTCCAGCTCCGGTCGCTTCCCCTTGGAGTTGTTGAAGTAGTACTCGCCGAAGGCGAAGTAGGCGTCCGGGATGTACTTCGACTGCGGGTGCTTCTCCACCAGGCGCTTGAAGGCCACCAGCGCCTTGCGGTCCTGGCCATCCTCCATGAGGTACTGGCCGAGGAAGAAGAGCACCTCGTCGGTGCGCTCGAACTTCGGGTACTCCTGGACGATCTTCGTGTACTGCTCCACCGCGAGCTTGCCGTACTCCTTCTGCTTCGCGATGAACTCCGCCTTCTCCGCCTTGGCCCGCTGCTGGCCCGCGGCGTCGTTGCGGTTCATGGCCTGGATGAGGTCGTCATCCTTCCGGTTGGCCTCGAAGAAGAAGAACTTGGACTCCTCCCAGTAGAACTCGCCCAGGCGGAACAGGAGGCTGGGGGCCTCCTTCGGATCCGGCGACAAGGAGATGATCTTCTTCAGCGACTGGATCTGCTCGCGCCGCTTGGAGGCCACCTGCAGCTCGACGCCCAGCCGGAACTGGTCGTACTGAAGCGCGGGGGCGACCTCTTCTTTCTTCTTTTCACGGGTGATGTCGCCAGCCAGGGACTTGTCCACCGCGGTGGCGGACTTCCGGCCGAGATCGGCATCGCGCGGGGCTTTCTTCTCCTGGGCGGCGGAGGCCGTGGCCAGGAGGACGAGGCAGACGAGAAGCGAACGGCGCATGGTCTTCCTAGGAGAGGGGCACCGGCGTCCCCAGTTGCTTGCTTGGTAGGCAAGTGTCCGGGAATCTTCGGGAATTTCCATTCGGGGACCCTCACTATGCGCGGTTTCCGCGCGGCGGGTCAACACTGACTGGCCGCCTGCTTTCCTCGGGGAGCGTCGGTTCAAAATCTTCCAGATCCGCTGTGAAAATCGGCGCCCTGGAGTTGCCATGTCGGACCTGCCAGGTATGGGGGAACGGACGGTCGGTTGCCCGGCCTCCCTGCACTGGAGTACGCGTCGGATCATGAGTCTCCTCCCCGAAAGCGCCAGCTTCGAAGAGCTGGTGCAGGACTACTTCCTTGCTGTGCGTGGTGCGGGGCTGATGCTCTCTGCGCTGGACACCGAGCTTTTGACGACCTGGGCCCGGGAAGGCGTTCCCTTCGAGGTGGTGGCGCGCGGCATCTCCCGCTCGGCGGAGAAGGCCCTCTGGGACGCGCGGCCCGGAGAGCCGGTGCTGCGCTCGCTGCGCGCATGCCGGCGGCAGGTGGAGTCGGAGATCAAGAAGTACCGGGAGCTGGCGGCGGGCGCGGGCGAGGAACCCTCCTCCAGCCCCAAGCGCAAGCGGGCCCGTTCCTGGGAGGAGACGCGGCACGCGCGGCTGTGCGCGGCGCTCGAGGACCTGGCGGGGCGGAACGAAGCGCTGTCGCACCGTGTGCGCAACCTGCGCATCACCGTCCTGGCGCATGTCCCGGAAGAGCCGGCGGCCATGGATGCCCAGGAAGCGCTGGCGTTCCTGCTGGTGCTGCGCGCCCTGCCCTTCCTGGATCGGTGCGCCGTGTGGCGTGAGGCCCTGGCGGCATCCGCTGAACAACAGGTGATGTCGCCGCGCGCCCGCAAGGTGTCCCGGCGCTTCCGGGTGCTGGCGACGGTGCGCCGGCGGCTGGGCGTGAAGGAGATGTAGGTGGGCGGGACGCCTGATTGCCCGTTCAGTGGACTGACGGCCGAGGAGAGGCTCTGGTATGGCGGTGCGTGAGATGGCTCCAAAGGCGAATGGCGAGGCGTGTGGTGTGTGCGGCGGGCGGACCTATGTCATCGAGCGCCGCGGGGACCAGGCCCAGGCGCGCGTCTGCGCGTGCTCCGAGCACTGCTCGGTGTGCGGCGGGCGCGGGCACGTGCTGGTCGAGCGCGAGGGCGAGTTCAGCCAGAAGATGGGCCCCCGGCGCTATGAGGTGATGGAGACGTGCACCTGCACCAAGCTGCGAAATCGCATTGCACGCTTCGATGCGCTGGGGCTGCCTGCCTCAGCAGCGCATGCGACTTTTGAAAACTACCGCGCATCCAAGGAGGAACAGGACAGGGGCCGCAATGTGGCCATGCAGTTCGCCTTCCAGTACGTGCCGGGTGGTTCGTCCAAGGGCTTCATCCTCAGCGGGCCCGTGGGCACCGGGAAGACACACCTCCTGGCGGCGACGCTGGCGCACCTGGCTCTGGAGTTGGGCGTGCGTGGGCGCTACGTCGAAATCTCCCTCCTCTACGCGACCATCCGGCGTGGATTCCAGGAGGGCAAGAGCGGCGGCGAAATCATCGGGCCCCTGTCGGAGGTGGAGGTGCTGGCCATCGACGAGATGGGCAAGGGCCGCGGCAGCCCCTTCGAGATGGAGACGCTCGATGAGCTGATCGCCCGCCGCTACAACGCGGGCCGCACCACGCTGTTCGCGTCGAACTACTCTCTGGAGCCGGAGAAGCGCGCCATCCGAAGCGCGGCGCCGACAGGCTACCGCACCACCGAGGACTCACGCAGCGCGGTCCGCGACACGGAGCTGCTCCGAGAGCGCGTGGGTGAGCGCATCTACAGCCGGCTGTGCGAGCTGTGCACCTTCGTCGAGTTTCCAAAGGACACGCCGGACCGGCGCCGCACCCGGCAGGAGATGGACGCGCCCATGCACCATGCGCCGGGCGGCGGACGCACGCTGGGACGGTAGTCACGCTGGATGGCTGTCTGCGCCATCCCGCTCGACGGCCGGCGGAGGCTTCGCGCATCCTGCCCCCATGACTGACGCCATCATCGTCCTCGTCACCGCGCCCACCTTGGACAAGGCCGCCGAGCTGGCCCGCGCGCTGGTGGAAGCGCAGCTGGCCGCGTGCGGCAACATCGTTCCCGGCTTGCGCTCCATCTACCGGTGGGAGGGGAAGGTCCAGGACGAGCCCGAGGTCCTCCTCATCCTCAAGACGCGCGCGGCCCTCTTCGAGCCGCTGCGCGCGCGCATCGTCGAGCTGCATCCCTACGACGTCCCGGAGGTGCTGCGCGTGGACATCGCGGAGGGGCACGCGCCGTACCTTTCCTGGATTCTGGGCAGCACCCGCGCGCCGGACTGAAGTCCCGCTCCCCTGCTCGGCTGACTGGCGCAGCCAGCGCTCCGCCTGCGGCTGGAACAGTGAGGGAGCGGCGCTCAAGAAGGGCTCGTGCGCGGCCTCCGACAGAATACGGCGCGGCGAAAGGAGCGTTGTCGGCTCGCCCCCTTCCCCCAGGAGCCGACCCCCATGTCCCGACTGCGCAGTTTGTGCCTCCTCGGACTCGTGTCCGTGGGTGGCGTCGCCTGCTCCAACGGCGCGCAGGCACCTGCTCCAGCGTCCGATTCGAGCCCCCTTCCCAGCTACCCTGGTTCGCGGCAGCCCTCGGCCCCCAACATGCCGACGCCCCCGCCACGGAACGACAACGACGACGTTTCTGGCCACGACGGCGATGACGAAGACGACACGCCCGTGGTGCAGCAGCCGGCTCCCGTCCCTGCGCCACAGGCACCGGAGCCGCCCGCCTATGCTCGGGAGTGGTACGTCAGCCCGTCTGGCAATGACTCGGCGAATGGCTCGCGTGAAAAGCCGCTGCGCACCATCTCCAAGGCCCTGACGCGGGTGGGCCCGGGGGAAATCATCCGCGTCCAGAAGGGCACCTACGCAGAGAAGCTCATCATCGACGCCAGCGCCAAGGCCGGCACCGCCGAGGCCCCCATCACCCTGCGTGGCGAGGGCCTGCCCAAGCTCGTCCCCACCCACAGCGGCTGGTTCATGGCCCACGTGCAGCGTCCCCACTGGCGCATCGAGGGCTTTGAGTTCGACGTCCGGGGTCAGCGCCAGGTCGCGGTGACGTTCTCTGGGAACACCACGGGCACCGTGCTCGCGGGCAACGAGCTGCACCATGGCGCGTTCGGCAGCGGCATCAGCACCGACGCGGGCGCCAACGGCATCACCATCGAGAACAACCACATCCACCACTTCGCGCGAGGCAACGACGACTCGCATGGCGTCGTCATCGCGCCCACGTCGGTGGACATCACCGTGCGGGGCAACGACATCCACGACAACTCGGGCGACTCGGTGCAGTGCCTGGGCCCCGAGGGCTTCAGCAACAACGCCCCGGCGCGCGGCGTCCTCATCGAGGACAACGACATGTACGACAACCGGGAGAACGCGGTGGACCTCAAGACGTGCCACGACGTCGTCGTGCGCGGCAACCGCCTGTACGGCTTCGAGAAGTCCACCTCGTCCCGTGGCGAGGCCGTGGTCGTGCACTACTCCGCGCGCAACGTCGTCATCGAAGACAACGACATCTCGGACTCCTCGCTGGGCATCGCCGTGGGTGGCAACCGCGTGGGCGCGCCGCCCACCAACATCTCCATCCGTCGTAACCGCATCCACGACTTGAAGACGCCCGAGGGCTCCGGCATCCGCATCGAGAATGGCAGCGACGTGCGCGTGCTGCACAACACCGTGGTGGGAACGGACGGCTTCGCCTTCGTGGTGGGCCACGGCACCGGTGGGCCGTCCACCAACATCGCGGTGCGCAACAACCTGTTCGCCACGCGCAACGCCGTCAGCATGGGCCTGTCCGCCCCCGGCCTCAGCATGACGTCCAACCTCTACCTGGCCGACGCCGCGTTCAACACGGGCATCTTCGTCGCCCCGCAGAGCGGGTGGGTGGGCAGCACGCTCGCCCACTGGCTGTCGAACGGCGTGGAGCTGGACTCGGATGAGAGCGGCGAGCCGCTGGTGGACCTGGACACGCTGATGCCCGGCGAGCGCGCGGTGGACCGGGGCACGGACCTGGGGCTGCCCTACTGCGGCGCCGCGCCGGACATCGGCGCGGTGGAGTCGGACTGCCCCGAGGCCACCGCCGCCGCGCTCATGGAGTAATCGCGCGCACCAGCGAATTGCCGGCGTCCGCCACGTAGAGGCGGCCGTCCGGCCCCACCGTCAGACCGGCCGGGAGGACGAGGTCCGCCTCGTCGCCCGGCCCGTCCGAGTGGCCGTAGCGCCCGCTTCCGGCCAGCGTCGTCACCTTCCGCGCGCTTCCGTCCGCGTTCAGGGCGACGCGGCGCACGCGGTAGTTGCCCGGGTCCGACACCGCGAGCGAGCCATCCTTCAGCACCGCGATGCCCAGGTACGGCAGGAACTGGGACGACTCCGGCGCTCCGTCACGGAAGCCCGGCGTCGTGCCCGCCACCACCGACGTGAGGCCGTCGCGGATGCGCACCACGCGGGACATGCCGGACTCGACGACGAACAGCGTGTTCCCATCCGCGCTCACCGCCACGCCCGAGGGCCGGTAGAGCCAGTCACCCTGCAGCGTCGTCACCGGGTGGCCCTCCGCCACCAGGTCGATGCGGCGAATCACGCCGTTGTTCATGTCCGCCACCAGCAGCGCGGTGCCATCCGGCGTCACCGCCAGGCCCGTGGGCTGGTTGAAGGCCGCCTGCTTCGCGGGGCCGTCCATCAGGCCCGGCGTCCCGCCCGCGAACACCTCCACCTTCCCTTCCGGGTCGATGCGGCGGATGACGTAGTGGTCCGTGTCGGCCACGTACACGTTGCCCGCGGCGTCCGCGGCGATGCCCATGGGGCCATTGAGGCCGGAGGCCACCGTCTTCACCTCGCCCCCCGGCGTCACGCGCTTCACCGTGTTGCCCAGGCCGTCCGCGACCACGATGCCTCCATCCGGCAGCAGGGCCACCGCGGTGGGCGCCCCCAGCGAATTGCCCGCCACGGGGACACCGGCGCGGACACGCTTTCCGGGCACGCCCGCCACCGTGCGCACGTCGGCCGCGGAGGGCCCCTGCGGGCTCGACGCGTTCTGCCGCTCGAAGCGCACCAGCGTGTCGGGTACCGGACGGCCCAGCGCCTTGTAGAGCACGTTCGCGACGATGCGGGCCGCGCGCGGGTCCGCCATGTCCTCGGAGGCCAGCGTGCGCACGAAGTCGATGCCGCCCGCGGAGAAGATGTAGGCGCTGCCCTGCTTGCGCAGCACCATGTGGCCGAAGCCGAAGGCGCCCTGAAGCGACAGCAGCGGGGACTCGGCCAGCACCTCCAGGCCCTCCGGCGAGTTGCCGTTGCTCACCAACTGGTCCACTTCGTAGCCGTTGGCCATCCACAGCGTGTCACCGGCCTTCAGCCCCGAGCCCGCCAGTGCCCAGTGCCCCGGGTTGGTGATGACGGCGGGGAAGCCGAACTGGTGCCAGCGGGAGGAGAACTGCACGCCCAGGAGCGCGTTCTCCGGACGGCCCACGACGCGCTCGCGGAACTTCACCGTGCGCTGAGCGCCCGTGTACGGGTCGTTCGCGTGGCCCTTGTAGCAGGCGATGATGCGCCGCGGCCGGCCGTCCTGGGACGGCTCCATCTGCGCCTGCCAGTACGCATTGTTCGCGCCCAGGTTGAGCAGCGACCGGCCTTCCGCCACCGCCCGGTCCGCGTGCTCGCGGATGCGCGGGCTCCAGTACTCGTCGTGGCCCGACATGATGAAGGCCTTGGCGCCGGCCAGGAAGTCATAGCTGGCGTCCAGGTCCTCGTCGGTGAAGTAGCCCACGTCCAGCTCCTGCGACTCCAGCCACTGAACCAGGCTCAGGTCGTCCGTCAGCAAGTGGCCACTGCCATGGCCCCGGTAGTTGGGCCGGTCATAGGACACCCGGAAGGCGCGGCTGACGCCGTGCTCGCGCATCACCCGGTCGCGGTCGTCGTAGAGACTGGTGCCCCCCCAGGTGTTGTAGGCGGCCCAGGTAGCAGTGGGGATGAGGACGGCAACCTCGGCGCGCGGATTCGCGTCGCGCACGAAGAAGGGCACGTAGCGCTGGTGGTTGTCCTCACGCACCAGCTTCACCACATACACGCCGCGCACCCAGTGTTCACCAATGGGTATCTCCAGCGTGGGGGCCCAGCGGCAGGCGACGAGGCCTGTGGACCGGTCCGCGGGACAGTCGCCCTGGCGCACGCCGGCCACCGGGCCTCCGCGTGCCAGCTCACGGGCACCCGTGCCACCGTAGTGCCCCATCCGGTACACATACCAGCGGAAGGTCCGGGCCTCGGACACCGACACGGCGACGCGCAGCGTCTCGCCCTGCGTCAGCGTGGCCTTCAGCGCATAGCCTTCGATTTCGCGGCTGTGGGCGTTGCGGGTGATGCGCCACGCCGTGGTCCCCGGGCGGCGGTTCTCCTTGCGCACGGCGTCCGCGTCTCGCGCGGGCGGCTCCACCGGGCCCGCGTCGGGAGGCTCGGGCTGCCCGGTGCCTGCGTCCGGCATCCCCGCATCAATGATGCCCGGATGCGGCTCACCGTCGCCGCCGTCATAACCGTCGTTCAGGGGAGGCGTGTCGTGCTTGTCACCCGGTATCACCGGCCGCACGGCCGCATCCTCACAGCCAATGCCACCGAACATGAGCGCAAGCCCACACACCCAGCCCGCCCAACGGCCTGCTTGAGCCATCCCGTTCCTCCAAGCCACGGTGATTCGACCGGAGGGTAGCCACGAACACTCAGGAGGGAAGCGGGTGCCCTCCTGGAGCAATGATTGGGATGGATCACCCGGACAAAAGCCCAGGGTAGGAAAAGGCCTAACCTCCCAGGAGCTCTCGGTGCAGCCGGGCCGTCAGCGCCTTCAGGTGTGCTTTGTCCACCAGCAGCGTCAGTTGCAAAGGCGACGTATGGGCCGCGTGGACGTGAGCCCCCAGCTCCTCGGCGGCGGCCAGCGCGCGGCGCAGCGGCGCCCAGTCCGCGTTCAACCCCACACCCACGCAGGTGACGGTGCCCAGGTCCTCGCGCCAGGACACGGTGTCACCGAAGCGCGTGGCCAGCTCCCGGCGCAGCGCGTCCGCGCCGTGGATGTCCGCCAGGGGCACGGTGATGACCGTCCTGCGTGCCCCGCCCACCTGTCCCTCGAAGTCCAGCGTCCGCCCGCGCACGGCGCGCGCATCCAGGAACTCCAGCAGCTCCGCCAGGCGGATGGGCTCCGAGGCGGAAAGCACGGCCATCTCCGCGTCGGCGGTGACACCCTTGAGGCGGTGGTCCGTGGGGACGGCCAGCTCCTGGACCGCGGTGCCCGTTCCCTGGCCGTGCGCCGTGCGCGCGAGGATGGTGATGCCGCGCGCCTTGGCCCACTCCACCGCCTGCGCGTTGAGCACCTTGGCGCCCGCGCTCGCCAGCTCCTGCATCTCGTCGTAGCTCAGCGACTCCAGCTTGCGCGCGTCCGGCACCACCCGGGGGTCCGCGCTGAAGACGCCGTCCACGTCCGAGTAGATTTCACACGCCTCCGCGTCCAGCGCCGCCGCCAGCGCCACCGCCGTCGTGTCCGAGCCGCCGCGCCCCAGCGTCGTTACTTCCTTCTTGAAGGAGACACCCTGGTAGCCCGCGACGATGACGACCTTGCCGCGCGCCAGCTCGTCGTGGATGCGGTACGGCCGCACCTCCACGATGCGGGCCTGCGCGTGCGCGTCCGTGGTGATGATGCCGCTCTGGCTGCCGGTGAAGCTGATGGCCGGCACGTCCATCTCCTGGAGCGCCATGGAGAGCAGCGCCATGGAGATGCGCTCGCCACACGTGAGCAGCATGTCCAGTTCGCGACGGGGCGGGTCCACCGAAACGCCCTTCGCCAGCGCCAGCAGTTCATCCGTGGTGTCGCCCATGGCGCTCACCACCACCACCACCTGGTAGCCCGCCTCGCGCTTGTCCTTCACCCGCTGGGCGACCTTGCGGAGCTTCTCCACGCCGGCGACCGACGAGCCGCCGTACTTCTGGACCACGATTGGCATGATTCGACTCACTACCCTTGTTCGGCGTGTCCGGAAAACCACACTGGTAGGCCTCCCTGCAGAAGTCTGGCCAGCCGCTGAACGACGCCCACACCCGGAGTCGGTGTCGCCTTGACACGCCAATGTCGGGTTTAATACCGCGCCCATGCCGATGATCGAGGTCCAGCACCTCACGAAGCGATACCGAGACCGGGTGGCCGTGGACGACCTCACCTTCCAGGTCGAGGCGGGTGAGATTCTCGGGTTCCTGGGCCCCAACGGGGCGGGCAAGTCCACCACCATGAAAATCCTCACCGGCTTCCTTCCGCCGTCGGAGGGGGTAGTCCGCGTCGGAGGCTATGACGTGGAGGCCCAGCCGCTCGAGGTGAAGCGCCGCATCGGCTACCTGCCGGAGATGCCGCCGCTCTACGTGGAGATGACGGTGCGAGGCTACCTGCGCTTCGTCGCCTCGCTGAAGGGGCTGTCGGGGAGCGCCCTCAAGGCCGAGTTGGAGCGGGTGGCCGCCCTCATGGGCGTGACGCACGTCATGGACCGCGTCATCCAGAACCTGTCCAAGGGCTACAAGCAGCGTGTGGGAATCGCCCAGGCGCTGCTCGGCTCCCCGCCGGTGCTCATCCTGGACGAACCCACCGAAGGCCTGGACCCCGCACAGCGCGCCGAGCTGCGCGCCCTCATCAAGGGCCTGGCCGGCAAGCACACCGTCATCCTCTCCACGCACATCCTCCCGGAGGTCACGATGACGTGCCAGAAGGTGCTCATCATCCACCAGGGGAAGATGGCCGCGTACGACGACATCTCCCAACTGGCCCGCATCCACGGGCAGGCGGAGAACGCGTCGCTGGAAGAAGTCTTCATCAAGCTGACCGCCGCCTGAGCGCGGCCCCTTTTTCGAGGACCCCGCCTCCATGCGCACCGCCCTGGCGATTGCCCGCAAGGAACTGTCCATCTACTTCACCACGCCGTGGGCCTACGCCGTCTTCACGGCGATGGCGGCGCTGACGGCCTTCTACTTCATGGACCTGCTGCAGGCGTTCAACGACGTCCAGGGCGTGGCGCGCCGGGTGGGCTGGGCGCAGATGTCCCCGGACTTCAACATGTACCGCAACCTCACGGACGGGGTGGTGGTGGAGCTGTGGGGCAGCGTCCTGGTCATCACCCTGGTCGTCACGCCGTTCCTGTCCATGCGGCTGTTCGCGGAGGAGAAGCGCAACCGCACCTTCGAGCTGCTGATGACGGCCCCGGTGCGGCCCATTGAAGTCGTGCTGGGCAAGTACCTGGGCGGCCTGGGCGTCATCTCCGCCACGCTGGCGCTCACGCTCGTCTTCCCGCTACTGCTGTCCGTGCTGGGCCACAGCGAGTCCGGGCTCGTGCTGGAGTGGTCCACCGTCCTGCTGGGCTACGGTGCGCTGCTGCTGTGGGGCGCCACCTGCATGGCCGTGGGCCTGTTCATCTCCGCGCTGACGGAGAGCCAGATGCTGGCGGCCTTCCTCACCTTCTGTGCCCTGCTGGCGTGGATGCTGCTGGGCCAGGTGGCCCGCCGCGCGGAGGAGCCGCTGCGCTCCGCGCTGTCCTACGTCGCCTGCGACCTCCAGTTGCAGGGGATGATCAAGGGCGTGCTGGACGCGCAGTCGCTGGTGTTCTTCGCCTCCGTCATCGGCTTCTCCCTCTTCCTCACCCACCGCACGGTGGATGCGCAGCGGTGGGCCTGACATGAAGGCGGCTCATGTCGGCAAGGTCCTGGGCGCGTTCGGACTGCTGCTGTTGCTGTCGAGTCCGTTCACCCTGTTCATCACCTCGGACAGCGCCGTCACCGCCGCCGTGAAGGCGGGCACGGGGCTGGTGCTGGTGGGCATCTACGGCGCGACGAACTACCGGCAGTTCGGCCAGTTCGCCACGCGCCGCTCCAGCAGCTTCTTCGCCACCACGGTGCTCACCACGCTGGGCGTGTTGGCCGTGCTGGTGGCGGTGAACTACCTGGCCTTCAAGCAGAACCGGCGCTGGGATTTGACGCAGGCGCGCATCCACACGCTGGCGCCGCAGACGGTGTCCACGCTGGCCGCCATTCCCGACCAGGTGCGCGCCATCGCGTTCATCACCCCGGCGCATGCCCAGTACGGCCAGTTGGAAGCCCTCTTCGCGCTCTACCATGCCGAAGCGCCGGGGAAGTTCGAGTACACCTTCAAGGACCCGCGCCGCAGCCCGGACCTGGCCGCGAAGTACCAGGTGCGTGAGGGCCAGACGGCGGTGGTGCTGGTACGCGGCGAGGGCGAGCACGCCACGCACACGCTGCTCGCCACCGTGTCCGAGCAGGAGCTGACACACGCGGTCCTCAAGCTGAACGCGGTGGGCACCCAGAAGGTCTATTTCGTCACCGGCCACGGGGAGTGGCCCCTGGACAAGGAGCAGGCGCCGCCCCATGACCCGGGCGCCAGCCTGTCCGAATTCCGGAGGCAATTGCTCCAGGAGGGCTACACCGCGGAACCGCTGAACCTCGCGGGTGTCCAAGACGTGCCACGGGACGCCGCGCTGGTCATCATCGCGGGGGCCCGGGGGCCCTACACCGCGCCGGAGAAGGAGTTGCTCCAGCGCTATCTCGCCTCCGGAGGACGCATGCTCTACTTCGCTGACGCCGGCCTCCGTGATGGCCTGGACGGGCTGCTGGCGGAGCACGGCGTGCAGGTGGATGAGGGCATCGTCGCGGACGCGCAGTACAACAGCGGCAATCCCTTCGTGGTGCTGTCCCTCTTCTACAGCGACCACGAGATTGGCAAGCCGCTGCACCAGCGGGGACTCAACGTGGAGTTCCCCACCCCGCGCAGCCTGACCCTGCTGCGCATGGGGATGGCGCCGGGCGTCCAGGTGCAGCCGGTGGTCCTCACGTCCCAGTACGGCTGGGTGGAGAGCACGCCAGAGGAGAACGCGGTGCCGTCGGATGGCGAGAAGACGGGCCAGTTGGTGCTGGTGGCCGCCGTGACGCGTGATACCCAGGCCTCGCCGGGCAAGCGCTTTGATGAAGCGCGCCTGGTCGTGATGGGGGACTCGGAGCTTCTCCTGGACCCGAACTGGGGCCATGAGCCCAACCGCAACCTGGTGATGAACGCGCTGGGCTGGGCGTCCAACCAGCTCACGAAAATCACCATCCGCCCGCCGGACCGCGAGGTGTCCACGCTGGAGCTGGACGCGGCGACGCTCAGCCGCATCCGATTCTTCGCCACGGACCTCATGCCGCTGACGCTGCTGGGCGTGGGCCTGGCCATCTGGCTGTCGAGGCGCAACAAGTGACGCCGGCCCGCGGAAGGTGGCGGTGGAGCATCCTCACCGTCGTCACGGCGGGCCTGGGGCTCACCGCATGCACCGGGGAGAAGGCGTCCGAAGCGAGCGGGGCCCGGCGGAAAGCCGACGCCCAGCAGCGCCTCTTCGTCACGGGGACGGAGGAGACGCGCGGACAGGAAGACGGGGCGCCTGCCGCGAAGCCTGTCTTCACGCACTTGACGGTGCGGGCCCGGGGCGACACCACGGAGCTGGTTCGCGAGCAGGACGGCACATGGAAGCTGACGGCGCCCGTGTCCGCTCGCGCGGAGGCAGCCGTGGTGGAGACCATCCTCGGCACGCTGGCGTCTTCGAGCTTCAGCGCCACCGTGAAGGAGGCGCCCACCGACGCCGACCTGGACGCGTACGGCCTGAAACCGCCCCTCTTCACCGTCACGGCCCGGGCCTTCGTGCCAGATGCTCGAGGCCAGGGGGCGCAGGACCCCGCTCGCCAGCGCACGGTGACGCTGCACTGTGGCAAGGAGAACACCTACGACGGCTCCGTCTACGTACGCCGAGACGCGGAGCCGGCGGTCCACGCCGCCGCGGGGACGGTGCGATGGGCCCTGGACCGGGACACCTTCGCCCTGCGCGCCAAGGACCTCCTGGCACCCCTGGACGAGCGCGCGCTGAAGGGCATCGAGGTGAAGGCGCCGCAGGGTGCGTATCAACTGACGCGGGAAGCGGACGGCGCGGGCTGGCGGCTGGTCGCGCCGGTGGCCGCCAACGCGAACGCGACGCGTGTCGCGGAGCTGCTGAAGGCCCTGGTGGAGCAGCGGGCACTGTCCTTCCCCGAAGACACGCCGGAGTCCCGGAAGCGGTTGGGTCTGGAGGCCCCGGTGGTGGACGCCCGCTTCACCGGTGGCCCGGGCGAGCCGGTTCGCGTGCGGATGTCCCGCGTGACGGAAGATGGCGCCGTGCGCGCTTATGCGTTGCGCGAGCAGGGAACGCAAGCCGTGCTGGGCGAGGTGCCCGAAGACGCCCTCGGCGTGCTGGACGTGAGCGTCCGGGAGCTGAAGGACCGGCGCGTGCTGGAGTTCCGGCGCCAGGACGTCCGCCGCATCGTGTTCCATCCGGGCGGTGGCGCGCCCGCCATCACCGTGGTGAGCACGTCGGAAGCCAACGAAGGCGCCGGGCACTGGGACATGGAGGCCCCGCAGCGGGGCAAGGCACAGCACTTCAAGCTCGCCTCGCTGCTGCGCGCGCTGGAAGGCCTGAAGGCCACGGGCTACGGCGAGACGAACCCCAAGAATTGGGCCCGGTATGGCGTGACGGAGGACTCCCCCGGCGCCGTGCTGCTAGGCGCGGACGGGCGCGAACTGGCGCGACTCTGGCTCGGCGCTGAAGTCCCCGACGAGCCCGGCACGCGCTACGCCCGCGGCTCCGGCCCCGACGTCCTCAAGGTGCCCGAGTCACGACTGACGTTGCCCACCAGGCCCGAGGACTTGCAGGAAGCAGCGAAGGCCCCCGACGCACCGAAGCCGCCCGCGAAGACGGAGCAGGCGCCCTGAGCACCCCGTCCCCGACTCACCGTCAGACAGCGCCCGCCACCGGCCTCCCTTCACGAGCGACGGTGCGGAACAAGGACCTGGCGAAGCTCACAGCTTGATGACCTCCGTCCCCCGCCGGGGCAGGACGACGCGGAACACGGTGTGACGGCCAGAGCCGGACTCCACGTCCACGCTGCCGTGATGCGCGTGAATGATTTGCTGGACGATGTAGAGCCCCAATCCCAGGCCTCCGGTGCGAGCCCGCTGTTGTGAGCATCCCCGGAACGGGTCGAAGAGGTAGGGCTGCTGCTCGGCGGGAATCACGCCCACGTTGGTCACGGAGAAGGTGATGGTGTCCGCGTGGCTGCCATCCAGCCGGAGCTGCACCGGCTCGCTGGTGTCCCCGTGCTGAAGCGCGTTGCCAATCAGGTTCGAGGCCACCTGCGCGAGCCGGTCCGAATCCCAGTCCCCCACCAGGTCCCCTTCCTTCCGCACGTCGAGGGAATGCTGGGGGAACGCCGCGTGGTGCTCCTGGACGATTCGCTGGACGAGCAGACCGAAGTCCGTCTCGCTCCGGCGCAGCGGGATGCCACCCGCGAGCCGGGCCCGCGCAAGGTCGAGCACGTCCTCAATCATCCGGCCCATGCGCTTGCCGCTCGTCAGCATGCGGCTGGCGCTTTTGCGGACAGCGGGGTCCTCCGTGCGGCGGAAGAGCAGGTCCGCGGCCGTGAGGATGGCGCTCAACGGGTTGCGCAGGTCATGGCCCAGCACGGCGGTGAACATCTCGTTGAGGCGAAGCGTCTCCGTCAGCTCCTCCAACTGCTGGGCCAGTTGCTGCTTCTGCCGGTGGAGCTGGAAGAAGACCTCCGCCTTGTTCCGCAGGACGTGCGGCTCCAGCGGCTTGTAGAGGAAGTCCACCGCGCCCGCGTCATAGCCCTTGAAGCGCCGACGCTGGTCGTGTGCCCCCGCGGTGACGAAGATGATGGGGATGTGGCGCGTGCGCTCCGAGCCGCGCATCAACTCCGCCAGCTCGAAGCCATCCATCTCCGGCATCTGCACGTCGAGGAACGCGAGCGCGACGTCGTCGTGCTCCAGCAGCAGCTCCAATGCATCCGCGCCCGAACGGGCCTGGAGCACCTCGACGTCCTCACGGCGCAGCAGCGCAGCGAGCGCGATGAGGTTCTCCTCGAGATCATCGACGAGGAGGCATTTCACCCGGGGCGTCATGGGAGCGGAGTCCTTCCCGGTACCGTCAACCTTCATGTCCACCTCCTACCCTCCGCAACAGGTCGGCGAGCTGTTCGAGCGAGAGCACGAAATCCGCGGGGCCACGCGCCAGCGCCGCGGCGGGCATGGTGGCGACGTGGGCCGTGTCGGGACGCTGCACCAAAGTCACGCCGCCCGCGTCCCGCACAGCCGCCAACCCGCGCGCACCGTCCGAATTCGCGCCCGTGAGGATGAGGCCCGCCAGGCGGTGACCGTAAACGTCCGCGGCCGACTCGAAGAGTACGTCGATGGACGGCCGGGAGAAGAGCACGGGGTCGTCCGCGGAGAGGGCCAGCGAAGGTCCTTCATCCACGAGCAGGTGGTAGTCGGGCGGCGCGAAGTAGATGGTCCCTGGCTGGACGGACTCCTTGTCCTGCGCTTCCCGGACGGGGAGCGCGCAGCGCGCGGAGAAGATGTCCACCAGCATGCTGCGTCGCTCCCGGGGTTGGTGGATGACGACGAGCACCGAGGGGCGGAACGCGCGGGGAAGCGAGGGCAACACCGTGACCAGCGCATCCACGCCCCCGGCGGAAGCGCCCACCACCACGGCGTCGATGCGGCCCCTGAGGCTTTCGAAGTCCACGAGCGGCCTACACTTTCTGGAAGAGGCGGTCCTCCCAGACGAGGGAGGAGAAAGCCGACGCGTGTTGAGAGAATCGCAAGGACTCACGGGCCCCCAGGCCCAAGAACCCCCTGCGACAGAGGGAGTCCTTGAACAGCCCGAGCGCGCGCTCCTGCAGTTCACGGTTGAAGTAGATGAGGACGTTGCGACAGGACAGCAGTTGGACCTCCGCGAAGACACTGTCGGTGGCCAGGCTGTGGTCCGAGAAGACGATGTGCTTCTTCAAGGTGCGGTCAAACACCGCGTTCCCGTAGGCCGCCGTGTAGTAGTCGGAGAGCGAGGCCGAAGCCCCGGACTGGCTGTGGTTCTGAGTGAAGGCGGCGATGCGGTCCACGGCGTAGACGCCCGCCTCCGCCTTCTGGAGTGCCTGGGTGTTGATGTCCGTGGCGTAGATGAGCGTGCGCTCCAGCAGTCCCTCTTCGCGCAGCAGGATGGCCAGCGAGTAGACCTCCTCGCCCGTGCTGCACCCCGCCACCCAGACCTTGAGGGACGGGTACGTCCTGAGCAGCGGGACGACACTCTCGCGCAGCGAGCGGAAGTAGGACGGATCCCGGAACATCTCGCTCACCTGCACGGTGAGGTAGTTGAGCAACTCCGGGAACAGGTCCGGCTCGTGAATGAGGCGGCCCTGGAGCTGTGACAACGTGCGGCAGCCGAAGTGGTCCGCGGCCAGCGTCATGCGCCGCTTGAGCGACGCCATGGCATAGCCACGGAAGTCGTAGTGGTACTTCAAGTAGATGGCGTCCAGCAGCAGCCTCAGCTCGATGTCCAGGTCCTTGGATGCCCTCATGCCGCCCGCCCGTCCCTAGGCCTTGGGCATCCAGACGCGGATGAGCGACAGCAGCTTCTCCACATCCAGAGGCTTGGCGATGTAGTCGTTGGCTCCAGCGGCCAGGCACTTCTCCTGGTCATCCCGCATGGCCTTCGCGGTCAGGGCGATGATGGGCAGCTTGTGCCATTCGGTGCGCTTGCGGATTTCGCGCATGGCCGTCAGCCCATCCATCTCCGGCATCATGATGTCCATCAGCACCAAATCCACCGTCTGCGACGGCTGGGCGAGGCTGCGCGTCAGGCGCTCCAGCGCCTCCCTTCCGTTGCGGGCAATCTCCACCTTGGCGCCCCGCGGCTCCAGGACGCTGGACAGGGCGAAGATGTTCCGCACGTCGTCCTCCACCACCAGGATGCGCCGGCCCTCCAGCGCCGCCTCCCGGTCACGCGCCACCTGCAGCATGCGCTGCCGCTCCGGGGGCATCCGCGCCTCCACCTGATGGAGGAAGAGCGTGACTTCGTCCAACAGGCGCTCGGGCGAGCGCGCGCCCTTGATGATGATGGACTTGGAGAAGCGCCGCAGTCGCTGCTCCTCGTCGCGCGTCAGCGAGCGGCCCGTGTAGACGATGACGGGCGGGAAGGAGACGTTCTCCAGCGCGGCCATCTGCTCCAGCAGCTCATAGCCGCTGAGGTCCGGCAGGTTGAGGTCCATCACCATGCAGTCGAAGGTGCGCTCCCGCAGCTTCTCCAGCGCCTGCCCCGCCGTGGCCACGCCGACGATGCCCACCTCGTCGCTCTCCAGCAGGTGCTGGATGCTCTCGAGCTGGCGGGCGTCGTCCTCCACCACCAGCACGCGCCGCACGCCCGGGGAGAACTTCGTCTCCAGCTTGCGCACGGCCTCCATGAGCTGCTCGCGCTGCACCGGCTTGAGGGCATAGCCCACGGCCCCCAGTTCCAGCGCCTCGCGCGTGTGGTCCGCCACGGAGATGACGTGCACGGGGATGTGCCGCGTCTTCGCGTTGCGCTTGAGCTGGTCCAGCACCGCCAGGCCCGAATGGTCCGGCAGGTTCATGTCCAGCAGGATGGCGCTCGGCTGGTACTGCACGGCGGCCTGGTAGGCGTCGCTCCCGTTGTCGGTGACGATGGCCAGGAAGCCCAGCTCCCGCGCCAAGTCCCGGAGGATGAGGGCGAAGCGCCGGTCATCCTCGACGACGAGGATGATGCGCGCGTCCGGAGCCAGCTGCTCGCGGTCGTCCTCCACCGCGCTGGCGGCCAGCGGGCGCGGCGCGGTCTCCACCCGCGAGGCGGGAACAGGCGCGGGCCGCGGGGCCACCGGCGACGGGGGCGCACGGAAGGAGGCCACCGCGCCAGGGGACTCGCGAACCACCAGTGTCCGGTCGCTGAGCGCCACCGGCAGCGTCACGGTGAAAGTGCTTCCCTGGCCGGGCGTGCTCTCCACCGACACGTCACCGCCCAGCAGCCGCGCCAAGTCGCGGGAGATGGAGAGGCCCAGCCCCGAGCCGCCGTACTTGCGGTGGGTGCTGCCATCCGCCTGCCGAAAGGCCTCGAAGATGAGGCCCTGGAGGTGTGCGGGAATGCCGATGCCAGTGTCCGTGACGGCGAACGCCACCCGGCCCGGACCGGCGGGCAGGACGCGCAGGGACACCGCCCCCTTCTCCGTGAACTTGAGCGCGTTGGAGAGCAGGTTCTTCAGCACCTGGCCCAGCCGCTGGGGGTCCGTCTCCACCGTGGCCGGCGCTCCCGGTTCCACCTGCGCGGTGAAGCCAATGCCCTTCTCCTGCGCCAGCACCTGGAAGGTGTTCGACAGGTTCTCCACGAAGCGCGGCAGGCTCACCGCCTCCGGCTGGAGGTCCAGCTTCCCCGCCTCGATGCGGGACAGGTCCAGGATGTCGTTGATGAGCGCGAGCAAGTCGTTGCCCGCGGCGGAGATGGTCTGCGCGAACTTCACCTGCTCCTCGGTGAGGTTCCCGTCCTTGTTGTCGGCCAACAGCTTGGCCAGGATGAGCGAGCTGTTGAGCGGCGTGCGCAGCTCGTGGCTCATGTTGGCCAGGAACTCGGACTTGTAGCGGCTGGTGCGCTCCAACTCCTCGGCCTTCTCCGTCAGCTCCGCCTGGGCCCGGGTGAGGACGTCCTTCTGCTTCTCCAGCAACTGCGTCTGCGCCTCGAGTTGGGAGTTGGTCTGCTCCAGCTCCGCCTGCTGTTCCTCCAGCCGGGCCTGGGACTCCTTCAGGATGCGGCTCTGCTCCTCAATCTCTTCGTTGGAGACGCGCAGCTCCTCCTGCTGGGCCTGGAGCTCCTCGGACTGGCGCTGCGTCTCCTCCAGCAGCTCCTCCAGCCGCGTGCGGTCATGGGAGGTCCGCACCGCGATGCCCACCGACTCCGACACCCGTTCGAGCAGCTCCAGGTCCGACGGATGAACGGGGTGGAGGAAGCCCAGCTCCACCACCGCGTTGACCTTGCCGTCCACCTGCGCGGGCACCACCAGCAGGTGTCGCGGCGTCCCGCGCCCCAGGCTGGAGCTGACGGGCAGGTAGCCTTCGGGCACGTCCCGGACGTGGAAGGTTCGGCGGTGCTTGAGCGCCTGGCCGACGAGCCCTTCCCCCGGCTGGAGCACCGCACCCGAGTTCGGGACGGACGCGGGCAGCGCATAACCCGCGAAGCGGCGGAAGCGGTCCGCCCCATCTGACAGGTAGATGGCGCCCACTTGCGCATCCAGGTACCCCGCCAGCAGGCGCAGCACGTTGTCGCCCAGTTGCTCCAGGCGCTGCTCGCCCTGTATCGCCGCGCTCAGCTGCGACTGGCCGCGCTGAATCCAGGCTTGGATGGAGCGCGCCCGGAACTCGCGCGACGTCATGTATCCCGCGATGGTGATGAGCACGAGCAGCAGCGCCGACCCCATCCAGGTGACGGTCAGCGACGTGGCGGCCGCGCGCTGGAAGTCGCCATTGCGCAACTCGAGCAGCCGCCGCTCCTCCGTCTCCATCTGCTCCACCAGGGCTCGGATGCGGCTCATCAGCTCGATGCCTTCACCGGTCCGGACCAGGGCCAGCGCGGCATCCGGCTGGCCCATCTGCTTCAGCTCCACCGTCCGCTGCATCTCCGCCAGCTTCTCGGTCATGAGCGCGTTGAGGGTCACCAGCCGCCGCTGCTGCAGTTCGTTGTCGTCCATCAACGCCTGGAGCTGCGCCAACTGCGTGGGTAGCAGCCGATTGGCGTTGGTGTACGGCTCCAGGTAGCTGTCCTCGCTCGTCAGCAGGAAGCCGCGCTGGCTGCTCTCCGCATCTTTCACCGTGGAGAGGAGCGTCTTGAGACGTTCGACCACCCCCATGGTGTGGCGGACCATCTCCACGGCGTTCGTCCGCGTCTCCAGCGCCTGATACGTAAGGACGGCGATGAGCAACACCGCCAGCGCCGCCACCACGTAGCCAACGAGCGTCGGCGGCGGCAGCGGCGGTCCAAAGCGATTGACGCGAGGGGTGGAGGAGCTCATCGAACCTCCCGCACGGTCGAGAGGGCGCGCTCACTTCCGCGACAGCACGAACGGCCAGCCAGGCCACTCTTGGGGCACTGAGGAACACCTGTCATGTTGAGACGCGTCCGGTAGCGGGGGGCGACGCAGCAAGTCACCGCGTACCACAGGCCGCGCTGGGTCCTCAGGCGTCCACTCGCCAGACATGTCGCACAATATCGGCTACGCGACACTGTGCTGCCCCGAGGGGTGGCTACACCTCAAGCAACACATACCGCTGGTCCGGGGTGTGCTTCGTCAACAAGGGCATGGCCACGTTGTAGACGGGGATACCGCTCTTCGTCTTTCCATTGCGAGCGCCATGGTGCGCGTGCCCGTGGAACACCGCCTCCGCGCCGTAGTGGTCAATGGGCATGGACAGGCGGCTGGTGCCCAGGAAGGGGCGAATCTCGATGTTCTCCCCCTCCAGCGTGTCCGGCACTGGGGCGTAGTGCATGATGACCACCTTCTTCTCCACGTCGAGGTGGCTCAGCGCGGCCTCCAGCTTGAGCGACTCCGTGACGGCCTCCTGCACGAAGGCCTTCGTCTGGCCCTCGCCAAAGGCCTGGAGCGTCGCGTTGCCGAAGCCGCCGCCAAAGCCCTTCACTCCCGCCACGCCCAGCACCTTCTCGAAGATGAAGTGGTCCCCGTCCAACACGTGGACGCCGACCTTGGCCAGCTCGCCGCAAATCTCCTTCACCTGGTTGTGCTCATAGTCGTGGTTGCCGAGCACCGCGGCGCAGGGAACGCGGAGCGCGGACAGCTCCTCCGCCAGCACCTTGCCCTCTTCAATCATTCCGCGGTCGGTGAGGTCGCCGCACAACACGAGCAGGTCCGCCGTGGCGTTCACCTGCTTGACCAGTTGCCGGAAGCGACCGTGGTGGTCCTCCCGGCAGTGCAGGTCACCGACCGCCGCCAACCGAATTTTCGAGCCCGGATCGCGCGCCACTCTCGTCCCCTCGCTGTCGTTCGTTCTCGTCCCAGGACCTCCCGTCACTGAAGCCCCAGTGGTGGATGTCCACGTGATAGTTCACGCGGGAAATCAGGTTGCCGCGGCACAGCTTCTCTTCCCAGCACCCCTCGCGCAGGGTGTGCAGCGTGCGGCTCATCAGCTCCGCCATCACCCATTCGGGAATGGCATCCCGCTCGGACGGATAGGCGAAGCGGAACATCATCAGGTGACTGAGCAGGACCTCCCAGTACCGGTCGAACCGGCGCATCATCCGCTCCCAGTCCATGTTCCGGCCCGCCTTCAGCAGCAGGTGGTTCACGTCCGCGCCGTCATAACGCTCGCGCTCGTTCACGAACGCCTTGGACCAGATCATCTCCTCGGCGGGAGCCACCAGACACTCATGCCCGAAGATGGTGGCGCGCGGGGCGTGTTCGAACCACTCGTCGTCCACCACCGCCACGCCGTTGCCGGAGGAGAAGATGAAGTCGACGAAGTAGTCGCCCTTGAAGGCCTTGTAGAGCCAGACCTCGTCCGCGCGCTCGGTGCGCCAGCCGTCCTTCTCCAGGACTTGCAACGCCCGGAGCGCGTCCGCCTTGCGAGGGAAGAGGTCCAGGTCCTTCGTGTCGCGGTAGATGCCGGTGTACGTCGCATAGGCGTAGGCACCGCCCACGACGAAGGGAACCCCGGCGTCGATAAGCAACCCGACGGCCCTGGCCCGGGCGTTGATTTCGTCCGGGGCCCGCTCACGCTCTGCCAGCTGCGCGTCCGTACCCATCTCGCCGGGATGGTTGGGGTGTCTCTTTTCCATGGCCGAAAGGTAGGGACTGAGAATTTCGGCCGTCCGCTGGTGCGGAATAGATGCCTGGGGAGCGGGCAACCAAACTTCAAGCATCGTGATTCCGGACGTTTCACGCACCCTGCGGGCGCCTTTTCCGTTTTCCGGCCGAGCAGTGTCCATACAGGCAGGCACGCTGCTGCACGGCCCGCCGGGGGCCGCTCGAAGGGAACGTGGACCATGCTGCGCAAGAGCCTGCTGTGTACCGCCTCGCGGATGACGGGCCGCGACAACGCGACGAGCGACGAAGACACCTTCCAGGAAGGACTGTCCTCCAAGGACGTGGAGACACAGGCGGCCGCCATCCACCACCACGTCGATGGAATGACGCTGGAAGCAGTGGCCGCGCTGCGGAGCCGCTCGGTGCCCACCATCCGCAAGCGGCTGGAGCACTTCGCGGTGCTGGGCGGAGAGGAGCTGAAGGTCCCATGAGCGCGCACGAATCGGAATGGACACTGCGCCGCCTGAGCGCCGGAGAGCTGACCACCACCGAGGCCGCCCGCGTCCAGGCCCATGCGGCCTCGTGCGAGACCTGCGCCCAGGCCCTGCGCGGCATCCAGTCAGCCCAGACACGGTTCGAAGCGGGAGGCCCCTTCAGGCGCTTCGAGGCCGGCGTGGAGCAGGCCCTGCAGCGGCAGCAGGACTCCGCCCAGCCTCCGCCGCGCCGCTGGGTGGCGACGACGGTGGCCATCGTCGCGTCGCTGCTGGTGGTGGTGCTGGTGCGCCCGCTGCTGGGCTCCAGCGCGGAGTCAGACGTCCTCGAGGGACTCAACCGCCTCAAGGGCGGCGCGACGGCGGAGCTGCTCATCGGAGGGGGGCTGGGGCCGCAGCGGGAGGCCATTCCGGGCAGGCCCGAGGCGCTCGACCTGGGTGAGCGGGTGACGGTGGGCTACACGGCGGGGACGCACCGCTACGTGGCGGCGCTGTCGGTGGATGCCATTGGCGAGGTGACGCCGCTGTATCCAGAGGCGGGAGCCAGCGCCCCCGTGGCACCCGGCAGCGGACAGCACTGGCTACCCGGAGGCTGGGAGTTCACCGGCTCTGGAGCTGAGCGCGTCATCGTCGTGCTGAGTGACGAGCCCCTGCCCCAGGAGACGCTGGTGGAAGCCGCCCGGCGCGCCTTTGCCCAGGCGGATGGCGATGTCGACCGGATGGCCGAACTGGAAGTCCCCGGAGCGCAGACGCACTGGGTGCTGCAGAAGCCATGAGCCGTCTGCCCTGCCCCACGCGCGCCCTGGCAGCGTCCGCCGCGGACGCGGACACGCTGCGCCGCTCCGCGCTGGTGCCGGCAATGCCCCGGGCGGCGCAGACACACGTCCGCTGCGCTTCGCACGGGACGACGCCCGGAAGATGCATGCGCTCCTGCTGCGGCTGGGCGACACGAGGCTGGGGTTCGACGACCTCAAGCGCCGGCTCGCGGAGGCCACCTCGGACATCCGCATCGCCATCCTGGATTCATGCCGCTCTGGCACGATGACACGCACCCAGGGCGCGCGGGTCCCCGGACGGACGTGGCATGGCGGCGCTGGGACTTCTCCGCGCTGGACGGCTAGGAAGGCAGCCGAGCGTACATTCCCGCGCATGAATGGTGACGCGCGGGGTGGATTCTCTATGCTGGCCGCTGTTCTCCCGCGCCCTCCATGTCCAAGCCCTCCATCCTCGAAGTTCTCAAGAGCCCGCGCATCTGGCTGCTCGTGGCCGTTGGTTTCGCCTCCGGCCTGCCCCTGTGGCTGACGGGCGTCACGCTGTCGGCGTGGATGAAGGACGAAGGCGTCAATTTGAAGACGATTGGCGTCTTCGGCCTCGTGAGCATGCCGTACACCTTCAAGGTGCTCTGGGCGCCGTTGATGGACCGCTACACCCTGCCCTTCCTGGGCCGGCGGCGCGGGTGGATGCTGGTGACGCAGGTGCTGCTCATGGGCGCCATTGCCGCCATGGGCCTCGTGAATCCCAAGGACGCGCCGGTGACCATGGCCGCCATGGCGGTGCTGGTGACGTTCCTGTCCGCCAGTCAGGACATCGTCGCGGACGCGTGGCGCACGGACATCCTCCCCGTGGAGGAGCGCGGCCTCGGCAACTCCACGTACATCACCGGCTATCGCCTGGGCATGCTCACCGCTGGCGCCCTGGCCCTGACGCTGTCGGACATCGCCGGCTGGTCCCAGACGTACTTCATCATGGGCCTGTTGATGGGCGTGGGTGTGGTGGCCACGCTCCTGGCTCCGGAGCCCCAGGGCTCGAAGCCGCCGCGCAACCTGACGGACGCGGTGGTGAAGCCCTTCGTGGAGTACTTCACGCGCAAGGGCGCCGTCGCCGTCATCCTCTTCCTGGTGCTCTACAAGCTGGGAGACGCCATCGCCGCCGGGATGGTGACGCCCTTCTACAAAGAGCTGGGCTTCTCCAACACGGAGATTGGCGCGCTCAGCAAGGGCCTGGGCATGGTGTCCACCATCGCGGGTGGACTGCTGGCCGGCGTTCTGATGGTGAAGCTGGGCACGCGGCGCAGCCTCTTCGTCTTCGGCGCGGCGCAGGCCCTCACCAACCTGATGTTCATGGGGCTGGCGCTGGTGGGGAAGAACGACCTGATGCTGGCGGCCACCATCACCGTGGACAACCTCTGCGGCGGTCTGGCGGTGACGGCCTTCGCCGCCTACCTGATGTCGCTGTGCCACAAGAGCTTCAGCGCCACGCAGTACGCGCTCCTGTCCGCACTGGGCACGGTGGCCAACCGTCTCATCTCCGCCTCCTCCGGCTACCTGGCCGAGTGGCTGGGCTGGCCCACCTTCTTCGCCGGCACCGTGCTGCTCGCCGCGCCCGCGCTGGTGCTGCTCGCGTTCCTCCCGGAGAACGCGGCCACGCCCTCCGACGAGCCTCCAGAGACGGCCCCTGCCTCGCCGAGCGTCTCCACCGCCTGAGTGGTCCCCACGCCCACGCCAGACAAAGACAGACACGCCCGGAGCAGTCCACTCTGTGCATTAGCACACAGAATGGCGCCACGTGCCTCCCCCAAAGGACATACAGCCGTAGGATGCCAATCGCTGTCATCCCAAGAGAGGACTGGTATGAAACCATCCGAACATCTCCTGATGAACAGGCGTTGGATCCTTCGTGCAGGCACACTGATGGGTCTGGGGGCTGGTAGCCTCGCCACCGCGCGAGCCGCCGGGCCTGGTGCGGCGCCGTATGGCGACCTCCTGGAGCCCCATCCGGTCGGCGCATGGGGCGATGCCCCCACCCGTGAAGTCGCCCTGACCTCCCGACGATGGGATGCGCTCTCCGAACGCCCGGGCGTGAACGCCTCCCCCGGCCTCGTCCGGACGCCCTACGACAACGAGCCCTCCGAGCTGGAGCCCAGCCTCCAGAGTTCCTTCCAACTGCACTTCCGGAACACCTTCGGCCTTCGAATCTGGGTCTGCATTTCGTTCTACGACCCGGTCAACTGCAGCGCCCTGGGCCAGTGGGGAACGCGGGGGTGGTGGACCATCGACCACGGGCAATCGGCATACGTTCTCAACACGACGCACCGACAAGCCTACTACTACGCGGAGGCCTCCAACGGCGCGTTCTGGGCGGGAAGCACCCATGCCATCTACGCACCACAGACGGCTTTCAATTCCTGCTTGTGGAACCAGAGAATTGGTGACCGCTACTTGGGGATGCGCTCCGTGTACATCAGTTCAGACGTCTACACGGTGACCCTCTCTCCCTGAGCAACAGGCACCGCGTCACTCGCGCATGCCGTGGCGGCTGGCGCGGGCCTCGGCCCAGGGATGGCGTATCCCAGGAGGATGTAACGCGGTGCACGCTCGCCAGAATCGTTGAGCCGTCCTCCTTGCGGCGTGGCTATGTTCCGCGGCCATGGCACACCCGCTCGCTGGCAAGCCCCCTCCGGAAGACTTCCTCATCGACCCCGAGAAGCTGCGCGCCGCGTACTTCTCCGGCCGGCCCGACGTGGACGTGCCGGAGCAACGCGTGGCCTTCGGCACCTCCGGGCACCGCGGCTCCTCCGCGCGCAACAGCTTCAACGAAGGCCACATCCTCGCGGTGACGCAGGCCATCTGCGAGTACCGCCAGCAGCAGGGCATCGACGGGCCGCTCTTCCTGGGCATGGACACCCACGCCCTCTCCGCCCCCGCGCAGCAGACGGCGCTGGAGGTGCTGGCGGCGAACGGCGTGCAGGTGCGCTTCACCGACGGCGCCACGCCCACGCCCGTCATCTCCCACGCCATTCTCACGTACAACCGCGGCCGCACGGCGGGGCTCGCGGACGGCATCGTCATCACTCCGTCCCACAACCCGCCGGAAGACGGTGGCATCAAGTACAACCCGCCCAACGGCGGCCCCGCGGACACGAACGTCACCTCCGTCATCGAGAAGCGCGCCAACGCGCTGCTGGGCGCGGGCAACGTGGGCGTGCAGCACATCCCCCACGAGAGAGCGCGCACCGCGCCCACGGTGAAGCCGTACGACTTCATCACCCCGTACGTGGAGGACCTGGGCACCGTCATCGACATGGAGGCCCTGCGCGGCGCGAAGCTGCGCATTGGCGCGGACCCGCTCGGCGGCTCCAACGTCGCATACTGGGAGCCCATCGCCACGCGCTACGGGCTGAACCTGCACGTCGTGAACCCCACGGTGGACCCGACGTTCCGGTTCATGCCGCTGGACCACGACGGGAAGATTCGCATGGACTGCTCGTCCCCCCATGCCATGGCGAACCTGGTGCGCCTGAAGGACGCGTATGACATCGCGTTCGGCAACGATGCGGACTCGGACCGGCACGGCATCGTCACCCGCAGCCTGGGGCTGATGAACCCGAACCACTACCTGGCGGTCGCCATCGACTACCTCTATCGCAACCGGCCCGGCTGGAAGCCCGGCACTGCGGTGGGTAAGACGCTGGTAAGCAGCAGCCTCATCGACCGCGTGGCGAAGGACCTGGGCCGCCGCGTCGTCGAGGTGCCGGTGGGCTTCAAGTGGTTCGTGGACGGGCTGCTGGACGGCTCGCTCGGCTTCGGCGGCGAGGAGAGCGCCGGCGCGTCGTTCCTCCGCCGGGACGGCACGGTGTGGACCACGGACAAGGACGGCATCATCCTGGACCTGCTGTCGGTGGAAATCCTCGCGCGCACCGGGAAGGACCCTGGTGAGCACTACCAGTCCCTGGCGGCGAAGTTCGGCGCGCCGCACTACACGCGCATCGACCAGCCGGCCACCGCCGCGCAGAAGGCCGCGCTGAAGAAGCTGTCCCCAGAGGCGGTGAAGGCCACCACGCTGGCCGGAGAGCCCATCCTCCAGCGCCTCACCCGCGCGCCCGGCAACAACGCGGACATCGGCGGGCTCAAGGTGGTGGCGGAGAACGGCTGGTTCGCCGCGCGTCCCTCCGGCACCGAGGACGTCTACAAAATCTACGCGGAGAGCTTCCGCGACGAAGCCCACCTCCACGACATCCTCCAGGAAGCCCGCGCCATCGTCGGCGAGGCGTTCGCGTCGACCTGAGCGGCGTGGCGGCAGTGCTGCTGGGCGTGGGCCTGGTCATCCCCCAGACGAGCCGCCTGGGGCCCTGTCGCCCTGTTCATCGCCGTCTTTCCAGCCACGCGCCGCCCGCCCGGCTGCCCTCCGGTGCGTCCTTCCTTGACTCGCCGGGGGGTGCTCTTTACTTTCAGAGGCTTCCAGTAGCCCCACCGAAATCCGAAGGACGTTCCATGGCTCGCGTTACCGTCGAAGACTGCCTCCCCCTCGTCGACAACCGGTTCGCGCTGGTGCTGCTCGGCGCCAAGCGCGCGCGGCAGCTGATGGCGGGTGCCCGCCCCATCCTCGAGCAGTCCAAGAACAAGCCCCCCGTGCTGTCCCTGCGCGAGGTGGCCACCGGCCGCGTGAAGTTCGACCGTGACGTGCGCGAGGCGCTGTCCGGCAAGTACACGGGCGACGAGCCCAAGTAGTCCCCGCGGTTCCCTTCAGCCCCCTTCCTTCCCGGCAATGCTCGCCGGGGAGGGGGCTTCGGGGAGCAGGCCCTGGGAGCGCAACCAGCGCACCGCCCTCGAGGCAACGGCCTTCTCTCCTTTGTAGCCCAGCAGTGGCACCAGTTGGACCACCGGCACCCAGCGCACCTCGTCCACCTCGATGCGCGGTCCCGGCAGCGGCCCCAGCTCTCCCTCCTGATAGCGGAACAGGAAGAAGTGGACGCGCTTGAAGATGCGCTGTCCGCGGAACTGGTACACGTAGCGAATCTCGCCCAGCGGGGCCATGAGCGACACGGACAGCCCCGTCTCCTCACGCACCTCGCGGCTCGCCGTCTGCTCCGGCGACTCACCTGGGTCCACATGCCCCTTGGGGAGCGCCCATAACGTGCGGCCATGGGGACGGATGACGGCCACCTCCCAGTGGCCGGCGCTCTCCCGGATGACGACACCTCCTGCGGACGCCTCGCGTGGCATACCCGCCCACCCTACCCGATGCGGAAGGAGAAAGGTGCTCACCCGCCATGCGCGAAATGGCGAAGCTTGGCCTCCGCCCCCAGCCGGTAGGCGTAACGCAGGTCCCCCAGCAGCCGGTCCAACCGCCGGGCGGCGACGTGCCCCATCAGCCGCGAGCAGAAGCGGCGTGACAGCCGGTTCGCCTCCTCGTAGCGCCACCGCTCCTGGACGGAGAGCTGCTTGCGGTAGGACACCCGATCGAAGAGACGCTGGAGCAGCTCCTGCGCCCAGGCCCCCACGCCTTCGCCCCATCGGTGCAGCAGGCACACCGCGAACTTGTCCACCTCCGCCTGCGCCTCCAGCTCCAGCAGCGACACCGTCCGGCCGTGGGCCGCCGTGTGGGCCACGTAGAGGAAGTGGCTCACGCCTTCGGCCAGCTGGCAGTAACCCGCCAGGTCGCTGTCCAGCACGTAACCCAGCGGACCGGATTCGTAGGGCTTGAGCCTGTCGAGCAGCGCCGGAGACAGGTAGAGGGCCAGCTCCAGCGCGTCGCCTGCCTCGTGCACCAGCAGCTCCTCGTCGGCGCGGCCAGTGCCTCCCAGTTGGGCGGCGGCCTCCGTGTCCACCACGAAGACCTCCGCCCTTGCCTCGCACGTGAAGCCGTAGATGGCCTCCAGGTGGTCCTGAACGCGGCCAATCATCCCCACCTCCGGCTAGTTGGCGAGCTGTCCCTTGGGCCGCGGCATCATCCCCGCGTCGAGCAGCACGCGCTCCAGCCGGTCACTCCCGGTGCGGACCCACGCCTCATAGACTTTCAGCGCGCCGCTGGGACCGGCCCGCACCATGCCCCGCGCGGAGATCTCCTCCAGCACCTCCACCACCTTGCGGAACTTCTCGCACAGCTCCCGGTACACCTGCGCGAAGCCCGCCGCCGGTGTCAGCTCCGCCACGTGGCCATACGCCGTGCCACCCATCTGGATGTAGTAGTCCGGCCCCACCACGCCGCTCTGCAGCGCGCCTGAGAAGAAGCCCACGGTGTACAGCGACACGTCGCCCAGCCGGCGCAGCGTGCGGATGCGCTCGGTGCGCTCCTGCTGCAAGGCCTGGTGGTAGAGGATGGCCAGGGGCTCGTGGTCCTTGCGCCCGTCCTCCTCGCGGGTGAACAGCTTGTCGGTGACGGCGAACTCGGACAGCAGGTTCACCAGGTAGAACTCCGTCACCTCCGCCAGTTCTACCCGCTGCCGCCCCGTGACCTCGCCCAGAAGAGACTTGAAGAACTCCTTCAGAGACAGGGACGCCACCAGTCCACTCATGGACACCTCCCGTCATTCCCCGGGCGGACGTCGCCCGAAGGAGACCTGGGAAGCGTAGCAATCGGGTGCGGGCGCGGCAAAAGCCACTCCCAGTGATTCCAGGCACTTGCGTTAGCACTCTCCTATCGCGAGTGCCAATCCAGCGCCCCACGGCAGCCCGCCGGGCATGAAGCCACGGGTCGGGGACGTCACGGAAAAACCCCAGCAATGCCGCGCAGTTGGCACGTTCGGGAGCGGTCAGCCAGCGTCGCTTGACGGGTCAACTTCGCTGGTTATTATCCGCCGCGCCTGGGCGTTAGCACTCATGAGGTGCGAGTGCTAACCCCATGGGTCGCGAGGCCCTTTTTCAACCCCCAAGCAGCTTTCGGTTGCCAACGGAAACGGCGCCGGAAGCGACATGTAAGGAGCAGGCCATGAAGATTCGTCCCCTGCAGGATCGGCTCATCGTCAAGCGCGTCGCCGAGGAGAACAAGACCAAGGGCGGCCTCTTCATCCCCGACACGGCGAAGGAGAAGCCCCTGGAGGGCAAGGTCATCGCCGTGGGCAACGGCAAGGTGCAGGAGGACGGCAAGGTCCGTCCGCTGGACATCAAGGCCGGCGACACCATCCTGTTCAGCAAGTACGCGGGCACCGAGATCAAGCTCGACGGCGAGGAGCACCTCATCCTCCGTGAAGAGGATGTGCTCGGCGTCATCGAGAAGTAATCCGGCTTCCCCCACTCTTCCTTCAAGGAACCATCCAAATGGCGAAGGACATTCTTTTCGACGTGCGCGCGCGTGAGGCCATCCTCCGCGGCGTCAACATCCTGGCCGACGCGGTCAAGGTCACCCTGGGCCCCAAGGGCCGCAACGTCGTCATCGAGAAGAGCTTCGGCTCCCCGACCATCACCAAGGACGGTGTGACGGTCGCCAAGGAGATCGAGCTCGAGAACAAGTTCGAGAACATGGGCGCGCAGATGGTCAAGGAGGTTGCCTCCAAGACGTCTGACGTCGCCGGTGACGGCACCACCACGGCCACCGTGCTGGCGCAGGCCATCTTCCGCGAGGGCGCGAAGCTGGTCGCCGCGGGCCACAACCCGATGGACATCAAGCGCGGCATCGACAAGGCCGTGGGCGCCATCGTCGCCGAGCTGAAGAAGCTGGCCAAGCCGACCAAGGACAAGAAGGAGATTGCCCAGGTCGGTACCATCTCCGCCAACGGTGACGAGACCATCGGCACCATCATCGCGGACGCGATGGAGAAGGTGGGCAAGGAAGGCGTCATCACCGTCGAAGAGGCCAAGGGCCTGGAGACGACGCTGGACGTGGTCGAAGGCATGCAGTTCGACCGCGGCTACCTGTCCCCGTACTTCGTGACGGACCCGGAGCGCATGGAGGCGGCGCTCAACGACGCGCTCATCCTCATCAACGAGAAGAAGATCTCCTCGATGAAGGACCTCCTGCCCATCCTGGAGCAGGTCGCCCGCGCCGGTAAGCCCCTGCTCATCATCGCCGAGGACATCGAGGGCGAGGCCCTGGCCACCCTGGTGGTCAACAAGATCCGCGGCGTGCTGAACGTGTGCGCGGTGAAGGCGCCGGGCTTCGGTGACCGCCGCAAGGCCATGCTCGAGGACATCGCCACCCTGACGGGCGGCCGGATGATCGCCGAGGACCTGGGCATCAAGCTGGACACCATCACCCTCCAGGACCTGGGCCGCGCGAAGCGCATCACGGTGGACAAGGACAACACCACCATCGTCGACGGTGCCGGTGGCCAGCAGGAGATCGAAGCGCGCGTGAAGCAGATCCGCGCCCAGATCGAGGAGACCTCCAGCGACTACGACCGCGAGAAGCTCCAGGAGCGCCTGGCGAAGCTCGTGGGCGGCGTGGCCGTCATCAACGTCGGCGCGGCCACCGAGACGGAGATGAAGGAGAAGAAGGCCCGCGTCGAGGACGCGCTCAACGCGACCCGCGCGGCCGTGGAAGAGGGCGTCGTCCCTGGCGGCGGCGTGGCCTACATCCGCTGCCTCAAGGCGCTGGACGGCCTGCAGCTCTCCGGCGGTGAGAAGTTCGGCGTGGACATCATCCGCCGCGCCGTCGAGGAGCCCCTCCGCCAGATCGTCGGCAACGGCGGCCTGGAGGGCAGCGTGGTGGTGAACAAGGTCAAGGAGTCCTCCGGTCCGTTCGGCTTCAACGCCGCCACGGGCACCTACGAGGACCTGCTGGCCGCCGGCGTCATCGACCCGGCCAAGGTCAGCCGCACCGCGCTGCAGAACGCGGCGTCCGTGTCCTCGCTGATGCTCACCACCGAGGCCATGGTGGCGGAGCGTCCGAAGGAGGAGAAGGACCTCCCCGCCGGCGGTGGCATGGGCGGGATGGGTGGCATGGGCGGCATGGGCGGCATGGGCATGTAGTCCGCCCCTCACCCCGGCATCCGTCCGGGGTGACGTCCTGAACGCGGCCTCCGGCTCCCTCATGGGGATCCGGAGGCCGTCGTCTTTGCGGGCTGGGTGGCGGCACGCCCTCCTGGCCCTTACTTTGGTGAATACGAGGGAGGAGACACCCGTGAAGCCCGTGAAGATTTTTACGACCACCTACTGTGGCTACTGCGTCCGCGCCAAGGACCTGCTCAAGCGCAAGGGCGTGGATTTCGAAGAGGTGGATGTCACTGGAGACGACGACCTGCGCGCGAAGCTCGTGGAGATGAGCGGTGGCCAGCGCACCGTGCCGCAAATCTTCATTGGCGACACGCACGTCGGCGGCTACTCCGACTTGTCCCGCCTGGACACCGAGGGCCGCCTGGAGCCGATGCTCCAGGCCTGAGCATCCCAGGCAGGCGGGCAGCCGCCCCCGCCAAGGCTCCCGGCTCGCCGTGCATAGCTTTCTCTCCGTGGCACTTCACTCATCCACGGGAGGCGGCATGGCAGGCGAAGAGCGGCAGACGGGGACCCGGGACGAGCAGTACAACCTCATCAGCGTCCTATACCACCTGCTCAAGGGGGCCTCGACCAGTGAGGCGTACATCCGGGATGCCGAGGAAATCGGCGACCCCGAGCTCGCCCAGTTCTTCCGCGATTGGCAGGAGGAGCAGCGAAACCTCGCCGAGCGGGCCAAGAATCTGCTCGGCGCCCGCATGGCGGGCGTCTCCCGGGCGGGCACCGGCCGCAAGCGCTCAGCCCAGGAGGGCAGGCGCGGCGCGGGCTCGGTGGAGAAGCAACCCACCAACGCGAGCGTCGCTTCGGGCGGCAATGACACGACGCGAGACGCCGTGGACGAGGAGCTGCTGGAGAGCTTTCCCGCAAGCGACCCGCCGGCCCGCTACTGAGGCCCCATCCGGATTCCTGCGTCCTTCCGCGAGGGAGTGACGCAGGATTCTGGATTCTGGCCGAACGTTCGTCTTGTATGGGGGGTCGTGAAACACACCGCTCCCTTCCCTTGCCCGCGCCTGATGCTGCTCATGGTGGCCGTTTTGGCCGCGGCCTGCCGGAGCACGCCCTTCCAGGTGCGGGGCGCCGTGCCCGAATCGCTGGGCGCGTCCGCGGTGGTCGTCCAGCCCTTCGGCTTCCAGTGGGCGGAGCCCGACTGGCGCTCCGTGGAGCTGTCTCAGCGGCTGGTGAACGTGGCCCTGGCGCAGACGGGTGACGCGGCCCTCTTCTTCGGCCCCACCGAGCTGCAGGTGGCACGGCCCGGCGAGGACGGCGGTAAGGGGCTGACGCGCGCCGTGGTGGCGACCTTGGCCTCCTACGGCGTCCGGCCTGACGGATTGATGGTCCTCCGCCCCTCGGCGGAGAAACGCACCCAGTCCGGTGAACGTGAACTGATTGACACCGAGGGCTACACGGTGGGCCAGAGCGCCACCGAGGTGGTGATGTACGTGGGCCGTGTCGAGGTCCTCCACCCCGCCACGCAAGAGGTGGTGCTGGAGGTCTTCGGGGAGGCCACCGTGAATCCCTACGCAGACATCCTCGATGAGGGCGCGGACCCGGCTCCGGCGCTGACGAGCCTCATGGAGGAGCTCACGCGCGAAGCACTCCGCGGCCTGTCGAGCCACCTGAAGCCACCCCGCGCGCCATCCCCCGCGCTGGCCACCTCCCTGGCGTGGGCGCCGTGGGACGTGCTCGATACGGCGGCGTGGATGCCCAAGGACATGACCGACCTGGAAGCGCCGCTGCGCACAGAAGCCGGGCAGGACCCGCGAAGCCTGCGCATGCAGCGCCTGCGCTTCGCCAACCCGGACGCGGACGCCGCGCTGCTGGAAACACTGGCGCGACGCCCCGGCGGCCTCTATGTGCGCGCCGCACCCGAGGGCGCGAAGCTCTCCGCGGGGGACCTGGTGCTCACGCTCGACGGCCGCCCCGCACTTCCCCAGACACTTGCCCGCGCACGACTGGCGCTCGTGCCAGTCGAAGCGCGCGTTCAACAACCCTCAGGCAGGATTGTTCCACTCGTACTGCCTTGAGTTTTCCCGATGTGAAGAGGCTCGCGTCGGGCTTGCCCGCCCATGCGACTCGCACCTAAAGAGGACCCGATATGGATAGGCCCGAGGTCACCCAGACCACTCAGACGGAGCAGGAAGGCCGCACCACCCGAATCCCCATCCCCGAATGGACGGTGGAGGTGGTTGCCGGACCTGACAAGGGCAAGAAGGTGAAGACGCAGGACGGACTGGTCCGCGTGGGCTCCGACAGCGCCTGCGACCTGGTCCTCACCGACGCCACGGTGAGCCGCCGCCACCTGGAGGTGGAGCGCACCTCGCGCGGGCTGCTGCTGCGCGACACCGGCAGCCGCAACGGCACCTTCCTGGACGGCCGGCAGGTGCTGCAGGCCTACCTGACCAGCGGCGACAAGGTCGAGCTGGGCAAGACGAAGCTCTCCGTGAAGGTCGCCCCGCGCCCCACCGAGGTGGATGTGGCGGGGGCGGAGTCCTTCGGCGCGCTGGTGGGCGCCTCGGAGAAGATGCGCTGGGTCTTCACGGAGCTGCGCCGCATCGCCCGCGAGGACATGAGCCTGCTCGTGGAGGGTGAGACGGGCACCGGCAAGGAGCTGGCGGCGCGCGCGGTGCACCAGCACTCGGCGCGGCGCCACGGCCCCTTCAAGGTCGTGGACTGCAACCTCATCTCCGAGGAGAAGGCCGAGCGCGAGCTCTTCGGCGGCCTGCGCGCGGGTGACGGCGAGGACCGCGAAGCGCGGGGCGTCTTCGAGGCGGCCCGGGGCGGCACCCTCTTCATGGACGAGGTGGGCGAGCTCCCGCTGCCCGTGCAGGGCAAGCTGCTGCGCGTGCTGGAGACGCGCGAGGTGCCGTCGCTGGACGGCCAGCCGGTGGCGGTGGACGTGCGCGTCATCGCCTCCACGCACCGGAACCTGGAAGAGGACGTGCGCCAGGGACGCTTCCGCGCGGACCTGTACTTCCGGCTCGCGGTGGCGCGCGTGCGCCTGCCGCCCCTGCGCACCCGGCGGGACGATTTGCCCGCACTGGCCCAGGCCCTGGCCCAGACGCTGCGCGCCAGCATCACCCTCACGCCCCAGACGCTGGCCCTCTTCGAGGGCTATGAGTGGCCGGGCAACGTGCGCGAGCTGCGCAACGTGCTGGAGCGCGGCGCCCTCATGGAGGAGACGGGCAACAGCAGTTGGCTGGACTTCCTCGCCCAGCCCTCGCGGCGCGCCGAGGGGCAGCCCCCCACCACCCAGGTGGCCACGCTGGTGGGCACCCTGCCCTACCACGAGGCCAAGGACAGGGTGCTGGCCGACTTCGAGCGCCTGTATTTCGCCGAGGTCATGAAAACCGTGGGTTTCGACATGAAGGCCGCGGAGCAGCGCACCGGCCTGTCCATGCAGAGCCTTTATCGCCTTTTGAAAAAGAACGGGCTTCGGCTCAAGGACCTCAAGAACGCCGAGGGCCTGGAGAAGTAAAGAAGTCCGCAAGCAGGTCCACCTCTAGGGAGAACAACCGCATGTTGCGTCGTGTTGCCGTAGCCTCCGTCGTCTTCACTGCCGCTTGCGCCGGCCAGCAGAAGCCCGCAGCCCAGGCCGGACAGCCCACGTCGACCGAGGAGCGTGTCCGCATCACCAACCAGCCCCCGTTCGACCTGGTGAATTGCTTCCCGCGCGAGCTCCAGCTCCCGGAGCAGGCAAGCCAGGGCGTCGTGCTGGGCGCGCTGCTCACCACGCGTCCCCAGGTGATGGAGTGCCTGGTGGACCCGAAGCACCGGGGCGCGGAGAAGAGCACCACGGTGGAGGTCAAGACGACCGTCACGGACCAGGGCGCCTCGCACGCCGTCACCGGGACGAACCTCACCCCGGAAGGCCAGGCCTGCATCCAGAAGGTGGTGGACACCCAGGTGAAGCTGTCCGCGCTGCCCAAGGGCGCGCAGCCGGTGGAGGCGGCCATCCCCTTCGAGCACACCACCAGCGGCCTCAACTCCGTCACCTTCAACATCAACGAGGGCTCGGACTTCACCGGCGCGGTGCGCCTGGCGCAGCCGTCCTGGTGTGAGTGCTACGCCAACTTCAAGGAGCAGGTCCCGCCGCCGCTGACGGCGAAGATCAAGCTGATGAAGGCGCAGCCCACCCCGGCCGAGGTCACCTTCGCGCCCTCCGGCAACACCGAGGCGGACCAGCTGGCCGCCTGCCTCCAGCCGAAGATTGCCGCGCTGCCGGCGAAGCTGAGCTCCGACGAGCTGGGCTTCTCCTACCGCTTCGTCCACTTCGACTCGTCCGCGCCGGACGCCGCGTCGGCCGCCCTGCCGCCCGAGCTGCGCTTCCTCCAGCTGGACCTCAACCGCACCCAGCGCGCGGCGGACTCGGCCATCGCCGATGGCGCCCGCACCCCGGCGGCCCTGGCCTACGCCGAGGTCGTGGACCGCTACCAGAAGACCAAGAACTGGCGCCTGTTCGACGAGATGTCCAGCAAGTGCGACGCGCTGGTGAAGGCGGACACGGACGTCATCGAGTCCATCAAGGCCCGCCAGGCCACGGACCAGGCCGCGCTGGCGCTGGCCACGGAGATGGCGGCGAAGGACGCGGAGAACTGGGGTGACGTCGTCACCGCCACCCAGAAGAACGTCGACGAGTCCGTGAAGGAACTGGCCGACGCGGAGAAGATGGCCGCGCAGGACAAGGCCGCCTGCCCGAAGAAGAACTTCAAGTAGTCCCCCGCCCCACGGCGGAAAACACGAAGGCGCGGGAGCCCGGAAGCCGGGGCCCGCGCCTTCTGTGTTTCCGGGGGGAAACCGTCGCCGCGGGGCGGACACCGGAGGCCCGGTGCCCTGCCCGCCCGGGACGGGCCTACGCCGCCGTCACCTTGTCGTCGTTGGCCGCGCCCGCCTCGCGCATGCGCACGCTGACGAGCTTGGAGATGCCCGGCTCCTCCATGGTGACGCCATAGAGGGTGTTGGAGACCTCCATGGTCCGCTTGTTGTGGGTGATGAGGATGAACTGCGACTGCTTGCTCATCTCCTTCACCATGTCGTTGTAGCGGCCCACGTTGCCCTCATCCAACGGCGCGTCGACCTCGTCGAGGAGGCAGAAGGGCGTCGGCTTGATGAGGAAGATGCCGAAGATGAGGCCCACGGCGGTGAGGGCCTTCTCGCCACCCGACAGCAGGTTGACGCTCTGCAGCTTCTTGCCGGGCGGCTGGGCGACGATTTCCACGCCCGGCTCCCCGCCCGGCCCCTCGTTGGTGAGGATGAGGCTGGCCCGGCCACCGCCGAACAGGCGGGGGAAGATGGCCTGGAACTTCTCGTTCACCACGTCGAAGGTCTGCTTGAAGCGCTCGCGGCTGGTGGCGTCGATGCGCTGGATGGCCTCCTTCAGCTGCTCGATGGAGGACTGCAGGTCCTTCTTCTGCGCGGTGAGGAAGTCGTAGCGCTTGGACAGCTCCGCGTGCTCGTCGATGGCGGTGAGGTTGATTTCCCCCATCTTCTCCACCTGCGCGCGCAGGTCCTTCAGCTCCGCCTCCGTCTCCGGGGCCAGCGCGGCCAGCATGTGGTACTTGTGCAGTTCGTTCGCCAGCTCCACCTGGTGCCGCTCGCGGATGCCCGCCGCCAGGTGCTCCAGCTCCAGGGCGATTTCGCGCTCCCGCAGCGAGATTTGCGACAGGCCCTGCATCAGCTCGTCCACGCGGCCGCGCAGCTCGCGGAACGTCGCGTCCTGCTCACGCACTTCCGCGGAGGCCGCGGTGTGCGCCGCGCGGCGCGCCTCCAGCCCTTCCGCGGCGAGCCGGTGCTCCTCGGCGCGCTGGGACAGGCCGCCCTCGGTGTCCGTCGTGCGTCGCGCCAGCTCCTCGACGCGCGCCCCACCCTCTACCACCGTGGCCTGGAGCCGGGTGATGCGCGTCTCCATGTCCTGACGCTGGGAGACGAGGCTGTCCAGCTCCTTGCGGGCCGACTCGCCACGCTCGCTGCCGGCGGCCACCTTGATGCGCAGGCCCGTCAGCTCGCCGTTGGCCGTCTCCGCGCGCAGGCGCAGCGACTCCTGTTCGGACACGAGCTGCTTCACCCGCTCCTCGCGGCCCTCGCGGTCGGCCTGGCCGTGCGCCACCTCGCCGCGGCTCGCCTCCTCCTCGTGCTCCAGGGCCTGGTGGCTCTGGGTGAGCTGCCCCTCCTCCACCTCCAGGGCCCGCACCCGCTCGCGCACGCGGGCCAGGTCCTCGCCCGCCTTGTGCAGGTCCTTCTCCTGGCTGGCGAGGTTCAGCTCCTCGGCGTGCTGGTTCTTCGCCAGCCCCTTGAGGACGCCCTCCGCGTGCCCCATCTGCTTCTGGAGCGTGTAGTGCCGGGTGAGAATCTCGTTGTAGCGCTCCTCCACGCGGGCCACCTCGGTGGCCAGCTCGGCGATTTCGCGCTTCTTCTGGAGCGCGCCCACCGCCGCGCCCTCGCTCTCACCGCCGACGATGGTGCCGTCCGGGCGGAACACCTCGCCCTCCACCGTCACCAGCGTGCACGCCGGGCCGCCCGACTCGGTCCACGCGCGCGCCGTGGCCACGTCCTGGACGATGACGACGTCCCCCAGCAGCAACTGGACGAGCGGCGTCAGCGCCTCCTCACACGTCACCTCACGCAGGGCATGCGCGAGCACGCCGGGCTGGCTGAAGTCCGGCTCCAGCGGGGCCGGCAGCGCCTCCAGCGCGGGCACCGGGAGGAAGCTGCCCCGGCCCTCGGCGTGGCCCTTGAGGTAGTCCACCAGCTCCACGCCCTTGTCGCGGCTCTCGACGATGACGTGCTGGAGCCGCTCCCCCAGGGCGGCCTCCACCGCGCGCTCGTAGCGCGGGGTGACGTTGATGACGTCCGCCACCAGGCCGAAGATGCCCTGCTCGCGGGCCTGCACACCGGCGCGCGTCATCACGGCGCGCACGCCGCGGTCGAAGCCGTCGTAGTTCTTCTGGATGTCTTCCAGCGTGGAGAGGCGGCTGCGCTTGTCGCTCAGCTCCTCCCGCAGCGCGATGACCTCGATTTCGTTTTCCGTGAAGGCCGCGCGGGTGCGGGTGAGCGCGTCCTCTTCCTGGCCCTTGCGCTCGGCCAGCTCCGCGGCGAGGTGCCGGGTGTCCTCCACCCGCTTCGCCACGTCGCCCCGGACGTTCTCCAGCGCCTGCTCCTGGGCGCGCAGGGTTTCCAGCTCGCCCTGGAGCTTCGCGCGGCGGGCGCTCAAATCCCCCCGCTGGCGGGCGAGGTTGACCAGGTTGCTCTCGTGGTTGGCCAGGCGCGTGGCCACGGCCACCAGGCCGGCGCGCTCCTGCTCCAGGCGCAGCGCCACCTCCGTCTGGAGCTGGGACACGCGGCGCAGTTCCTCCTGCGCCACCTGCATCGCGACCTCGTCCTCCTTCCACGAGCCGGCGATGCCCGACAGCTCCGCCTCACGGGCGGCCATGGCCTCGGACATCTCCGCCTTGCGCGCCAGGAGCCCGTCCAGCTCCACCTGGGCGGCGGCCACGCGGGCCCGCGTCTCCTCCAGGTCGCGCTTGCCGTAGGTCATCTCCTGCGTGTCGCGCTGCAGGGAGCTCTCCAGCGCGTGCACCTCCGCGGCCAGCGCCTGGAGCGCGGCGGTTTCCGCCTCCAGCTCCGTGCGGCGCCGGGTGATGGTCTCCTCCAGCTCCTTCACCCGGTCCAGGCTCTCCCGTTCCTCGGAGCCCAGGTTCTCCAGCCGCGACTGGAGCATCTTCTTCTCCGCCATCAGCTCCAGCTGGCGGTGGGTGGCCGCGTGCAGGTCGATGTCCCGCATGCGCGCCTTGAGCTTCTTGTACTTCTCCGCCTTCTTCGCCTGACGCGACAGCGCGTCGAGCCGCTTCTCCAGCTCGTTGGTGATGTCGGTGACGCGCAGCAGGTTGGCGTCGGTCGCCTCCATCTTGCGCTCGGCGGCCTTGCGGCGGGCCTTGTACTTGGTGACGCCCGCGGCCTCCTCCAGCAGGTGGCGCCGGTCCTCCGGCTTGCTGGACACGATGAGGCCCACGCGGCCCTGCTCGATGATGGAGTACGCCTTCGTGCCCACGCCGGTGCCGAGGAACAACTCGGTGATGTCCAGCAGGCGGCACACCGTCTTGTTGATGAGGTACTCGGAGTCGCCGTTGCGGAACAGGCGCCGCGTCACCGTCACTTCGGAGAAGCCCTGGTACTGGGGCGCGAGCTGGTCCGTGTCATCCACGATGAACGTGAGCGACACCTCCGCCATGGACAGCGGCGGCTTGTTCTCCGAGCCGTTGAAGATGACGTCCTCCATGCCGCGGCCACGGAGGTTCTTCGCGCTCTGCTCACCCATCACCCAGCGGATGGCGTCCACGACGTTGGACTTGCCGCAGCCGTTGGGCCCGACGATGCCCGTCACGCCTTCGTCGAACGTGAAGACGCTCCGTTCCATGAAGGACTTGAAGCCGGTGATGTCCAACCGCTTGATTCGCATGCCAGCGGGCTCCTAGAGCGGGCTCGGTACGAGGAGAAAATCGCGCGCGAGGCCGAAAAATCGGCCTCGGAGCGTTCAGCAGAAAGGAGTACCAGCCACCTTCCGGGCGATCAAGCATGGCCATGCCACGCATCGCCATACGTTCGGTTGCCTGGTCTGCGACAGAGCAGACGTGCTCTGTAGCTGTAGCGCGCGCACTGCGAGGCGGCGGCGTGTGCACCGCGCTTCTACGCTCCCATGACGTCCTCCCGCCGGTGTGGCTGCTTCAGCCCTGTTGAGTCCTGTTGCGCCACGCGAGCGCGTGACCTTCCGCGGGACGTAGCATTCCGGTCTGACATGCCCTGGGCACGGCCCCACCCGAGCCCACACGAACGCGCCGCCCATGCCCACCTGACAGGCAGGCGTGCCAACGGGGTGCGGGAGGGCATCACGCACGCATCATGACCCGGGGAAGGGCGAGACTGAACCGCCGCGTCGTGAAGCGCGGGTCGCCCGCAGCGAAGAAGCCCCAGCCAGGAACCAGCGTCTACGGGCTCAGGACTCGTTCGAGCCGCTCGGGGACGGCTCACCGGAGCCCGCCGAGCCGTCCGACACGTTGCGCGCGGGCGCCGACCGCGACTGCGGCTCCACGGTGACACGCACCACGCGTGGCCCTTCCACCGCGTCCACGACGATGCGCCACATGTCGAGCCGCAGCGTGTCCCCCTTCACGGGAACACGGCCCAGCCTCGTCATGAGGTAGCCGGCGATGGTCGTCACTTCGCCCTCTTCGTCCTCGTCCAGGTCGAAGCTGACGTCCAGCCGCTCCTCCAGGTCGTCGAGCTGCGCGGTGCCCGGCAGCTCGAAGCGGCCGCCGGGCAGCGCGCGGACCTCGTCCATGCGGCGGCCCAGCTCCGCGACGTCGCCCACCACCTCCGCCACCACGTCGGCAATCGTCACCAGCCCGGACGTGCCGCCGTGCTCGTCCACCACCAGCGCCGTCTGCCGGCGCCGGCGCCGGAACTCCGCCAGCAACTGCTCCAGCGTGGCGCCCTCGGGGATGAACAGCACCGGGCGCTGCACCTGCGCTAGGCTGCGCAGCTCGCCCCGGGACAGCAGGAAGAAGAGGTCCTTGGCGTTCACCACGCCCTCGACCTCATCGAGATTGCCCCGGCACACCGGCAGCCACGTGTGGCCCGCCGCGCGCGCATCCGCGATGCACTTCTCCAGCGGCTCTTCCACGTCCAGGAACTTCACCTGGTTGCGCGGAACCATCACCTGCCGCGCCGTCTTCTGCGCCATCTCCAGCGCGCGCTCCAGCAGCTCCGCGCGCGCCGTCGTAATCGCGCCCGCCTGCGCCGAGCTGTGGAGGATGACCAGCAGCTCATCCTCGCTGTGCGCCTCGTGCGCCTCCCCCACCGCCTGGAGGCCGAAGACGCGCAGCACCCACGCCGCCAGCCCGTTGAGCAGGACGATGGCCGGATAGAACAGGACGTAGAACACCCGCATGGGCAGCGCCACCGCGAGCGTCGTGTCCTCGGGCCGCTGAATCGCCAGGCTCTTGGGCGCCAGCTCACCGAGGACGATGTGCAGGAAGGTGATGATGCTGAAGCCAATCACCACCGCCGCGGAGTGGGCCAACGTGGTGGCCGCGCCCTCCGGCACCAGCTGCACCAGCACCGGCTCCAACAAACGCGCGAAGGCCGGTTCACCCAGCCAGCCCAGGCCCAGGGAGGCCAGGGTGATGCCGAACTGCGTGGCGGAGAGGTACGCGTCCAGCTTCTCCACCATCTTCATGGCCGTAGGCGCGCCCGGCGCACCTTCGTCCACCAGGGCCTGGAGCCGCGTGGCCCGAATCTTCACGATGGCGAACTCGGTCGCCACGAAGAAGCCGTTGGCGAATACGAGGAGGATCGCCAACCCCAGGAACAACCATTCGTTGCCCATGGCTCAGAACAAGGCTTCGAAGTCCGGGTCACCCTTGAGGGCGTCGAACATGGGGTCGGTGGAGAGCCACCCCATTACCTTCGGCCGGTCCGCGGTGAGCGACTTCTGCAGGTACTGCACGGCGTCCTTGGGACGCCCCCACAGCGCGAACAGGGCGGACAGGTTGTAGTTGAGCAGCAGGTCTTCCGGATTGAGCGCCCGCGCCCGCTCATAGGCGCGCTCCGCCTCCGCGTAGAAGCCCTTCTGCGCGTAGCAGATGCCCAAATCCAGCTGCGCCTCGAAGTTGTCCGGCTCCAGGCGCACCACTTCCTTCAACTGGGTGATGGCGGAGCGGTAGTCGCCCTCGTCCATCATCAGCGCGGCCAGCTCGTGACGGGGGAAGGCATCCTGGGGGTCCAGCTCGATCGCCGTCTGGAGCTCGCGCATCGCCTCCTCCACGCGGCCCTGGTCCGCGTAGGTGAGGCCCAGGTTGAGGTGGGCGTCCGGATACTCCGGGTCCAGCTCGATGGCTTCCTTGTACTCCTCCACCGCCATCTCCCCCGCGTGGGTGGAGAGGAAGCAGGCCAGGTTGTAGTGCGCCGTGGCGCTCTCCGGCTCCAGCTTCAGGGCGGTGAGGTACTCCGACAGGGCCTCGCGGAAGAGCTTCTTCTCCGCGTAGACGGTCGCCAGGTTGTCGTGGGCGTGCGCGGAGCTCGGGTCGAGATCAATGGCCTTCTTGAACTCCTTGATGGCCTCGTCGAGCCAACCCCGGTCCGCCAGCTCGATTCCACGAGTGTTGTGCTCGTCGGAGAGAGCGATGTTGTCCTTTTCGCGGGCCATGAGCGCGCGGGCAATCTACGCGCCGCGCTCCAAGAGGTGCAAGGTAGAGTTTCCCCTCGCCCATGCGCCACGTCGCCCTGCTGCTGCTCATGTTGTCCGCCTGTCACCCCCGCGCCATCCCCCCTCCGGAGCCGCTGCCGCCGGAGGAGCCCGCCGGACAGTCCCCCGCCCCCGGGGATGCGGGCCAGGCG
>NZ_VHLB01000035.1:0-79244 GCF_006547365.1 Myxococcus sp. AB056
GTGGTAGCGCGCCTGTCCCCTCCCCGCCCCCGCCTGCCATTCCACGTAGAGCGGCACCGAGACCTCGGGGCCATACTCCGTTCGCAGCTCACGGCCGGCCCCCACGCCCAGCACCGTCTCAACCTCGGGAGAGACAGACACCACCATGCCCTGGCCCCACCCTGGCCGCTGCTCCAGCCGCAGCGCTCGGCGAGGTGAGCGCCCTGCATCGAGCAGTGCCGTCGCCACCACGCCTCCGTCCGCATGAGGGACTGTTGCCTGGACCCATGCGCCAAGAAGACAGGTTGCGACGAGCAGGACGGGCACCAGGAGGCTCCAGGGAAGGACACGCGCCCATGCCCCACTGCATACGCCATGCTCAGTGGCCGTCCTCTCGTGCACGCCCCTGAGCCGTCCAGAATGGGAGACCCTTCGAGTGAAGCAGGGCCTGCGACGAGCCACCTTCCGCAGTCCTTGATGTCTCATGCGATGAGCTTGAATGCGGGCGACAAGCCGCCTGCCAGCAAGCCTCGAGGTCCCATCCGGCTTCTGGCGGCACCTTTTCGAGCCACGGGTCGCCTTCCTACACGCCCTGATGTCTCACGCGGCATGCCTGGTGGCGACGAGCCCCTGGACCACGAGCCCATTCCCGCCTGCCCGATACCTGGCATGACATGCGCGATGTCCGTCGCGCCTCGCCGTGACGTGAGCGGAGCATCATCCCCTTGTCACCTCGCGGGACGCGCGTCCGCCGCACGACACTCACTCGGTACCCGACGCCCATCCCGCACGGCCGCCCGACTGCTTTCATGCATGCAACGCCAACCTCGTCCGTGAAGGCTCCGCGCCGACATGTGGAGTGAAAGGGCACGCTGCCCCACAACCCACACGAGCATTGCTGCTGCCGGGCGCCTGGGAAATGACCGTTCAGGCGTTCACTACCCTTCGTGCAGCCGGTGTGCGCCTACCCCCGTGGGCGAGGGCCCTTATAATCAAGATGCCTTTTCACCCCGTGGAGGGGGTGCGCCTTCGGGCGTTCCACCCCTGACACGAGCGTAACGCGCGGTCCCACTCCGCGGCGGGGTCCCGAAGGGGCAGCAGGGCTGTCGTGCCTGGGACCTCGTCGGGGTGGGTGTGGAATGGCAGTCATGCCCTCCAGGTTGACCATTTTGGCCCCCCAGTCGGCGCGGCTTTCCGCGTCCCCGGGTGGCTCCGAGGGAGAGACATGAAGGACGCTGAGAAGGGTTCGTGGGTCTCCAGAATCGCCGCGTTGCAGGACGTGAAGACCTACGCGGAGCTCAACTGGGAAGGCTCGTTCGAGGAGTACCTCGAAATCGTCCGGCAGAACCCCAAGGTCACCCGCACCGCCTTCCAGAGGATCTACGACATGATCCTCAGCCACGGAAAGACGGAGTACATCGACAACAAGAAGAAGCTCATCCGCTACCACTTCTTCAGTGACGAGAAGTTCGGCGGCCGTGACGCCATCTTCGGGCTCGATGTCCCGCTCATGAAGCTGGTCAACGTCTTCAAGTCCGCCGCGCAGGGCTACGGCACCGAGAAGCGCGTCATCCTCCTCCACGGCCCCGTGGGCTCGTCCAAGTCCACCATCGCGCGCCTGCTGAAGAAGGGCACCGAGGACTACTCCAAGACGCCGGAGGGCGCCGCGTACACCTTCTCCTGGCTCACCGACAAGAAGGGCTCGGACGGCGCCCCGGTGAAGGAGAAGATGAAGTGCCCGATGAACGAGGAGCCGCTCAACCTCATCCCCCGGGAGTGGCGTTCCAAGATCTACGCCGAGCTGTCTCCGCCCGAGTCCGGCTACACCATTCCGGATGGCTCCGAGCTGTGCCCCGCCTGCCGCTTCGTCTTCAAGGACCTGATGACGCAGTACCAGGGCGACTTCGCCAAGGTCATGAGCCACATCCGCGTCAACCGGCTCGTCTTCAGCGAGAAGGACCGCGTGGGCATCGGCACCTTCCAGCCCAAGGACGAGAAGAACCAGGACTCCACCGAGCTCACCGGTGACATCAACTACCGGAAGATCGCCGAGTACGGCTCCGACTCCGACCCGCGCGCCTTCAACTTCGACGGCGAGTTCAACATCGCCAACCGCGGCATCATCGAGTTCGTCGAGGTGCTGAAGCTGGACGTCGCGTTCCTCTACGACCTGCTCGGCGCGTCGCAGGAGCACAAAATCAAGCCGAAGAAGTTCCCGCAGACGGACATCGACGAGGTCATCCTCGGCCACACCAACGAGCCCGAGTACAAGAAGCTCGAGAACAACGAGTTCATGGAGGCCCTGCGAGACCGCACGGTGAAGATTGACGTCCCGTACATCACCAAGCTGTCCGAAGAGGTGAAGATCTACGAGAAGGACTTCAACTCCCGCGCCATCAAGGGCAAGCACATCGCTCCGCACACGCTGGAGATGGCCGCCATGTGGGCCGTGCTCACGCGCCTGGAGGAGCCCAAGAAGCACAACCTGTCGCTGCTCCAGAAGCTCAAGCTCTACAACGGCAAGACCCTCCCGAATTTCACCGAGGACAACATCAAGGAGCTGCGCAAGGAGAGCAACCGCGAGGGCCTGGAAGGCATCTCCCCGCGCTACATCCAGGACAAGATCTCCAACGCCCTGGTGAGCGACAAGGGCGAGGGCTGCATCAACCCCTTCATGGTCCTCAACGAGCTGGAGGCCGGCCTCAAGACGCACTCCCTCATCAACAACGAGGACACGCGCAAGGGGATGAAGGAGCTGCTCACGTCCGTGAAGCAGGAGTACGAGGACATCGTCAAGAACGAGGTCCAGCGCGCCATCTCCGCGGACGAGGACGCCATCGCCAAGCTGTGCGGCAACTACATCGACAACATCAAGGCCTACACCCAGAAGGAGAAGGTCAAGAACAAGTACACCGGCCTCTACGAGGAGCCCGATGAGCGGCTGATGCGGTCCATCGAGGAGAAGATCGACATCCCCGATACCCGCAAGGACGACTTCCGCCGCGAAATCATGAACTACATCGGCGCGCTCGCGGTGGAGGGGAAGACCTTCAACTACCGGACCAACGAGCGGCTCCACAAGTCGCTGGAGCTGAAGCTGTTCGAGGACCAGAAGGACAGCATCAAGCTCAAGAACCTGGTGTCCTCCGTCGTCGACAAGGAGACGCAGGAGAAGATCGACCTGGTGAAGGACCGGATGATGAAGAACTACGGCTACTGCGAAATCTGCTCCACGGACGTGCTGAACTTCGTGGCCAGCATCTTCGCCCGCGGCGACGCGAAGGAGTAACACCAGAGAGGGGCGAGCCGTCGTGACCTTGAAGATCCACCAGGACCACTCCCGCTTCAAACAGATCGTCCGGGGGAAGATCAAAGCCAACCTGCGCAAGTACGTGCAGAAGGGCGAGATGATTGGGAAGAAGGGGAAGGACGCCATCTCCATCCCCATCCCCTTCATCGACATCCCCCGCTTCAAGTACGGACACAAGGAACAGGGGGGCGTCGGACAGGGTGACGGCGACGTCGGCCAGCAGCTCGGCCCCGGGGCGGTGGAGCCCGGGGAGGGCAAGCAGGCCGGCCAGGGCGAAGGCGACCACGCCATGGAGGTGGACGTCACGCTCGACGAGCTCGCCCAGATTCTGGGCGAGGAGCTGCAGCTGCCCAACATCGAGCGGCGACAGAACGAGCGCATCATCACCCAGAAGATCCGCTACACCGGCGTCAACACCACCGGCCCGGAGTCGCTGCGGCACTTCAAGCGGACCTTCAAGCAGGCCCTGCGGCGGCAGATTGCCGCTGGCACGTATGACCCGGCGCGGCCCGTCATCATCCCCACGCGCGAGGACCGCCGCTACCGCAGCTACAAGCTCCAGGACCTGCCCGAAACGAACGCGGTCATCATCTACATGATGGACGTGTCCGGCTCCATGGGTGACGAGCAGAAGGAGATCGTCCGCATCGAGAGCTTCTGGCTCGATACGTGGCTGCGCCACCAATACAAGGGCCTGGAGGCGCGCTACATCATCCACGACGCGGTGGCGCGCGAGGTGGACCGCGACACGTTCTTCCATACCCGCGAGTCCGGCGGGACGATGATCTCCAGCGCCTACAAGCTCTGCCGGGACATCATCCTGGCGGACTACCCGAAGAGCGCGTGGAACATCTACCCGTTCCACTTCAGCGACGGGGACAACTGGAGCGCGGACGACACGCGGCAGTGCATTGAAATGCTGCGGAACGACGTGCTGCCCAACGTCAACCAGTTCGCCTATGGCCAGGTGGAGTCCCCCTACGGCAGCGGCCAGTTCATCAAGGATTTGCGCGAGGCGGTGGGAGACACGCCCAACGTCGCGCTGAGCGAAATCGCGGACAAGGACGCCATCTACGCGTCCATCAAGAACTTCCTCGGCAAGGGCCGCTGACTTCAGCGGTCCTTTCCCACTGGAGCGACTGCCCGATGCCCAAGAGCCTCCCACCTCGCCTCGCCTCGCTCCGCGACGAAATCCATGGCTACGCCAAGGAGTTCGGCCTGGACTTCTTCGACACCCATTTCGAGATGGTGTCCTACGACGAGATGAACATGGTGGCCGCCTACGGCGGCTTTCCCACCCGCTATCCCCACTGGCGCTGGGGCATGGAGTACGAGCAGCTCGCCAAGGGCTACGAGTACGGGCTGAGCAAGATCTACGAGCTCGTCATCAACAACGACCCTTGCTACGCCTACTTGATGGAGAGCAACCCGGAGGTGGACCAGAAGCTCGTCATGGCCCACGTCTACGGCCACTGCGACTTCTTCAAGAACAACTTCTCCTTCCGGCACACCAACCGCCGGATGATTGATGAGATGGCCAACCACGCCACGCGGGTGAGGCGCTGGGTGGACAAGATTGGCGTGGAGAAGGTCGAGGACTTCATCGACCGGACGCTGAGCCTGGAGAACCTCATCGACCAGCACGCGCCGCACATCCGGCGCAACCCGGACCCGAAGAAGGCCGAGGACGAGCTCAAGGCCAACGAGCGCGTGGAGGGCTTCAAGGTGGGCCGCGAATACATGCGCGGCTACATCAACCCGTCCGAGTTCCTCGACTCACAGCGCAAGAAGGTGGAGGACGAGAAGCAGCGCGCCAAGAAGTTCCCCGAGCGCCCCCAGCGCGACGTGTTGCTCTTCCTGCTGGAAGAGGCGCCGCTGGAACCGTGGGAGGCGGACATCCTCGCGATTCTGCGCGACGAGGCCTACTACTTCGCGCCCCAGGGCCAGACGAAAATCATGAACGAGGGGTGGGCCAGCTACTGGCACTCCACCATCATGACGCGCCGGGCCCTCAAGGACGACGAAATCATCGACTACGCGGACCACCACTCCGGCACCATGGGGACCCGCCCTGGCGCCATCAACCCGTACAAGCTCGGCATCGAGCTGTGGCGCGACATCGAGGAGCGGTGGAACAAGGGCCGCTTCGGCAAGGAGTGGGACGAGTGCGATGATTTGCGCGCGCGCCGCTCCTGGGACAAGAAGCTGGGCGCCGGCCGCGAGAAGATCTTCGAGGTCCGCAAGCACTACAACGACATCACCTTCATCGACACGTTCCTGACGCCCGAGTTCGCGATGGAGCAGAAGCTCTTCGTGTACGGCTTCAACGACAAGCGCAACTCCTGGGAGATCCTCGACCGCGAGTTCAAGAAGGTGAAGAACAAGCTCCTCCAGGGACTCACCAACTTCGGCCAGCCCATCATCGAGGTGGTGGACGGCAACTTCGAGAACCGCAGCGAACTGCTGCTGGCGCACCGCCACGACGGACAGGACCTCAAGGGCGACTACGCCCGCGAGACGCTGCGCAACCTCCAGTCCCTGTGGCGCCGGCCCGTCAACATCCTCACGCGGTACGACAACAAGGGCGTCATTCTGCGCTTCGACGGGCAGAGCCACTCCGAGCGGAAGGTGGAACTCTGAGCAGCCGTGCCCGGCCCCGGGCGGTGCGTCGAAGGTTCACCGACGGCATCGCCTGTTCGCGGTAGCGCGGGCCCGCGGACACAGGCTTCGTCGATGCGCAGGAGCCCCTGAGGACACCGGGTGGGCAGCGCCTCCCTCGGGGGCGCAGGGAGGCTGGGCCAGGCGCTCCTCGGGGGCTTCAAGCAGCCAGGCAGCCGAGCCCGGAAATTTCCCGGCCCTTCGCTGGGCGAGCGCCAGGGCGTCCACTACACTCGGCCGCCGCTCCCATGAGAATCGCTCCCCTGCTCTGCCTGGCCGCCGCGCTGCTGGCTTCGACGTCCGAAGCCGCGGTCCGTCACGTCATCAAGAACCGCCGTATCGAGCCGCGCCAGACGCTCGCGCAGGCGCTGCACGATGCGCAGCTCCCGGACGCGCAGGTGGCCGCAGTCATCTCCGCGCTGGAGGGCGTGTTCGACTTCCGCAAGTCGCGCGTGGGCGACCAGCTGCGGCTCGTCATCCGCGACGGGGAGCTGGACTTCTTCGACTACCGCCAGAGCATGGTGGACGAGTGGCAGGTCCGCCGCGACGGCGAGAAGTACGTGGGCAGCAAGCGCGCCATCGAGGTGGAGAAGCAGGTCGCCGTGGTGGCGCTGGAAATCCAGTCGTCGCTGTACGAGGCGGCGGTGGCCGCCGGCGAGGACCCGGCCATCGGCATGGTGCTGGCGGACGTGTTCGCCTGGGACATCGACTTCTACCGTGACGTGCGCAAGGGCGACACGGCGCGCGCGCTGGTGGAGAAGTTCGTCTCCAAGGGCCGCCTGCTGCGCTACGGCGACGTGCTGGCGGCGACGTACGCGGGCGGCCTCGTGGGCAACAAGAAGGTGTACCGCTACGTGCTGCCGGACGGGCAGCCCAACTATTTCAACGAGGAGGGCGCCAGCGCGAAGAAGACCTTCCTCAAGACGCCCCTGAAGTACGCCAACGTCACCAGCCGCTTCGGCTCGCGCTTCCACCCGGTGCTCAAGTACCTCAAGGCCCACAATGGCGTGGACTACGGCACCCCCATCGGCACCCCGGTGTGGGCGGTGGCGGATGGCACGGTGACGCAGGCGGGCTACGCGGGCGCCGCCGGCAACATGGTGGTCATCCGCCACGCCAACGGCTTCGAGACGCAGTACATGCACCTGTCGCGCTTCGGCGAAGGCGTCCGCGCGGGCGCCCGCGTGCGGCAGAAGCAGGTCATCGCCTACTCCGGCAACACCGGCCGCTCCACCGGGCCGCACCTGCACTTCGGGCTCAAGCGCAACGGCCAGTACACCAACCCGCTCAACCAGCAGTTCCCCCGCGCGGACCCTCTGCCCAAGGAGCTGCTGCCGGACTTCCTCGCCAAGGCGCAGGAGCTGACAGGGCAGATGGAGGCCGTGTCCGTGGCCGCCGTCGCCGGGCAGGCCGCGGCCATGCCGTGACGCTGTGACGCCGTGCGCGTCCCCTCCGTGGGACGCGCGCCGCGGGTCTACTCCCAGGTGATGACGTAGTCAGCGCCTGTCACGCCGCGAGGCGTGCCCACCACCCGGCTCTTGCAGCCAACGACGCTCAGCGCCTCCGTCAAGACGCCCTCGTGGTACTGCACCGGCTGCATGTCCCCGTGGAAGACCAGGCGCACCTGCTTGTCTCCCAGCACGGCGAATTCGCGCCGGCCATAGTTCACCAGCGTCGAGTACGCGGTGGGCGCGTGGGAGAGGAGCCGCTTGGGGTCGCCCTTGCCGATGAGCCGGTTGAGCGTCTGCCCCACCGTGGACTGGAAGAAGTGCGTGACGGCCGCGGCCCCGCAGGCCCGCACCGCATCCTCCATGGAGCCGTAAATGGGCGTGAGCGCTTCCGACGTCGCGTACAAGAGGCGCAGGGCATCCACTGCCGGGTAGGAGAAGAAGTCCACCGGGGAGCGCTTGAAGAAGGGCTCACGCAGGCGCGTGGCCGCCTCCATGCCCAGCTTCTTCTCTGTCAGGTTGAACACCGCGTTGAAGACGAGCCCGCGCACCGTGTCGTCGGGACGGATGACGGCCAACCGTTGTTCGAGGTCGTTCTGCGGAAAGCCCATGGCGGATCGATCTCTACATCAATCCGTCTCCGGGTTGGCGCGCCATCCACCGGCAGGCAGTCCGCCGCCCTTCCAGGTGAGCTGTCCCCAAGGGCTGGGACGCGCTTTACCGGTGCGATGCGAGACATGGCTGCGCTAGCCTGACGCGCGTTCGCGAACCCGGGAAACCCCGGTGCCCGCGAAACCATGAACCCGCAGCAACTCCGTCCAGAGATACCCGCGCCATGGCCCCTCCTGCCTCCGCCTCCCAGCAGCCCCGCCCCGCCCAGCCGGCCACGACCGACGACAGCGGGCTCGGGCACGACGCGGCCAGCTTGCGCCGTTCCTTCCTCGACCACGTCCGCTATTCGCGCGGAAAGAACTACGAGTCGTCCACCCCCCACGACCGCTTCATGGCGCTGTCGCTCGCGGTGCGTGACAGGCTGGCGGACCGGTGGGTGAAGACGTCGCGCACGTATTACGAAAAGGACGTCAAGCGCGCCTATTACCTCTCCGCCGAGTACCTGCTGGGTCGAGCCCTGGGCAACAACCTGTTGAACCTGGGGATGTACGAAGCGGCCACCGAGTCGATGCAGGAAGTGGGGGTGGACCTCACCAACCTGCTGGAGATGGAGCCGGACGCGGGCCTGGGCAACGGCGGTCTGGGCCGCCTGGCCGCGTGTTTCATGGAGTCGCTGGCCACACTGGCCTACCCCGGCATGGGGTACGGCATCCGCTACGAGTTCGGCATCTTCACGCAGGACATCGTCGACGGGTACCAGGTGGAGCGCGCCGACGAGTGGCTCAAGTTCGGCAACCCGTGGGAAATCGTCCGGCCGGAGAAGGCAGTGCCGGTGCGCTTCTTCGGGCGCGTGGAGCACCACCAGGGCCCGGATGGCCGGCCCGTGGCGCGCTGGGTGGGTGGCAAGACGGTGGTGGGCGTTCCGTATGACACGCCCATCGCCGGGTACCACAACAACACCGTCAACACGCTGCGGCTGTGGCAGGCGCGCGCCTCCGAGGAGTTCGACCTGCTGCTGTTCAACGCGGGCGACTACGAGCGCTCGGTGGTGGAGAAGAACGACTCGGAGGTCATCTCCAAGGTCCTCTACCCCAACGACGCGTTCCAGGCCGGCAAGGAGCTGCGGCTCAAGCAGCAGTACTTCTTCGTCGCGTGCTCCATCGCGGACATCGTCCGGCGCTATCTGAAGAACCACACGGACTTCAAGGACTTCTCCCGCAAGGCGGCCATCCAGCTCAACGACACGCACCCGGCCATTGGCGTAGCGGAGCTGATGCGCGTGCTGGTGGATGAGAAGCGCCTGCTCTGGGACGAGGCGTGGACGATTACCCAGGAGACGTTCGGCTACACCAACCACACGCTGCTGGCCGAGGCGATGGAGAAGTGGCCGGCGACGCTCTTCGAGCGGCTGCTGCCCCGCCACCTGGAAATCATCTACGAAATCAACTCGCGCTTCTTGCGGCAGGTGCAGATTCGCTACCCGTACGACCAGGAGAAGATGCAGCGGATGAGCCTGGTGGAGGAAGGGGCCGAGAAGAAGATTCGCATGGCCCACCTCGCCGTCGTCGGCAGCCACAGCGTCAACGGCGTGGCCGCGCTGCACACCGACCTGCTGCGCCGGGACGTGCTGACGGACTTCGCGTCCATGAACCCGGAGCGGTTCAACAACAAGACGAACGGCGTGACGCCGCGCCGCTGGCTGGCCTGGTGCAACCCCCGCCTGTCCAAGCTGATTACGTCCCGCATCGGCGAGGGCTGGGTCACGGACCTGGACAAGCTGACGAAGCTGGAGGCGCACGCGGAGGACCCGGCCTTCCGCAAGGCCTTCCGCGAGGTGAAGCGCGCCAACAAGGAAGACCTGGCCCGGCACATCCGTGACTTGCGCTGGGTGCAGCTCAATCCGGACGCCATCTTCGACGTGCAGATCAAGCGCCTGCACGAGTACAAGCGCCAGCTCCTCAACGCGCTGCACATCGTGGCGCTGTGGATGAAGGCGCGCAGGGACCCGTCTACCATCATCCACCCGCGGGCATTCATCTTCGGCGCCAAGGCGGCGCCGGGCTACCACCTGGCGAAGCTGACCATCCGGCTCATCAACGGCATCGCCGAGGTGGTGAACAGCGACGCGGGCACCACGGGCCTGCAGGTGGTTTTCGCCCCCAACTACCGCGTGAGCCTGGCCGAGCGCATCATCCCCGCCGCCGACGTGTCCGAGCAGATCTCCACCGCGGGCATGGAGGCGTCCGGCACCGGCAACATGAAGCTGATGCTCAACGGCGCGCTGACGCTGGGAACACTGGACGGCGCCAACGTGGAGATTCGCGACGCGGTGGGCGACGAGAACTTCTTCCTCTTCGGCCTCACGGCGGACGAGGTGATTGCTCGCAAGCGCGAGGGCTACCGCCCGCGCGACGAGTACAACCAGCACCAGGAGCTGCGCGAGGCGCTGGACCTGATTTCCACCGGCTTCTTCTCGCCGGAGGACAAGCACCTCTTCAAGCCGCTGGTGGACAGCCTCCTGGAGGAGGACCGCTACCTCATGCTGGCGGACTTCCCGTCGTACATGGCGAAGCAAGAGGACGTCGCGCACGCCTACAAGGACGCCGACAGCTGGGCGCGCAAGTGCATCATCAACGTGGCGCGCGGCGGCATCTTCTCCTCGGACCGGACCATCAAGCAGTACGCCGAGGAAATCTGGCGCATCCAGCAGACGCCGGTGGATCCGTGAGCACAGGGCCCGCCTCCCCTTCCCTCCCGGCCGGTGACGACGCCGGCCGGACGGCGCTGGAGGACGTGGTGCGGGCCTTCACCGACGCCTTCAACCGCGACGACCTCGATGCGGTGATGGCGTACTTCACGCCGGACGCGCTGTACGAGACGTACGACGGAAAGCTGTGCCGGGGCCTCGCGCAGGTGCGCGAGGCCTTCGCGGCGCAGTTTCGCGGTGACTTCGGGCGCATCCGATTCCTCACCGAGGACATGGTGGTGGATGCGCCCGCAGGCAAGGTCGTGTTGCGCTGGCGCTGTCAGCACGAGGTGTCCGCGCGCCGCGGCCCGCGCCAGCTCATGTACCGGCTGCTGTACGGCCAGCACTTCGGCTGGTACGGGCTGGACGTCCTGCACTGGGAAGCAGGACGTCTGCGCGAGAAGCGGACGTATGCCCAGGCCGGGCTGCCCCTGGTGCGACGTGGGAGGCCTTGAGGTCAGGCTGGGACGGGCTCAGTAGCTCCAGCTCCAGCACGCGCCGTAGGTCGTGCGCTCGCAGATGGTGTTCGCCACATCCTGGCAATTGCCCCAGTCGACGCCACCTGCGAACTCCCACGGAGCAGATGGCGCCAGGGATGTAGCCCTCACAGATGGCCTGCGCCGCCGTGGTCAGCGTCGAGCCGTCGGCATCCTCCAGCTCCGCTCCGCCGCACGCACTGACGAGGAATCCGAGCGAAACGCTGGCAAACAAGGTCATCACCTACTTCATGGTGTCCTCCCGGAGAACAATCCAAATCAGAACATAGACACTCACGGACTCGCCCATCACCTTCGTTACACGGAAAACATCCGAGGCCTCCGGCTCCTCTCAAGGGACTGGAGGGTGATTGGCATTGGAGTCGTCACGTCCGAGGACCTGGCGGCATGAGATTGCAAGCCAACCGGGTGCTGGGAGCGAGTGCGGCCATACTGGGCCTGCTCTTGGGCTGGCGGCTTCTCCCCGTGGGACAGAGTGCTGGCGCGCCCCCCGCCCCTGGCCCCGTGAGTTCCCAGGGCCGCAACAGTCCAACGCTCGTGGGGACCCCGGCGAGCCGTCCGCCCACACCGGGCACCGTCACCGCAGCAGCCCCGGCGGCAGAGCCCCTAGCCTTGGAGTTGGAGGTGCTGCGCCTCTCGCTGCTCGAGCGCTTCGGCGCGCGCCTGCACGAACCGTCCGTCCAGCTCCGGATGCTGGAGCAGCTCATGCGGTATTTCCAGACGCGCTCACCAGACCGGTGGCGAGAAGAACTCCAGACATTCCTCCGCAGCGCCTTTCCCGGTCAGTACGAAGCGCTGGCCACCCTGCTGCGCGACCGTCTGGACTACGAGAAATGGGTGAAAGACAACGACGCCTACCTGCGAGGGTTGGACTCGAAGCAGCGCCGTGCCGCCGTTTGGGATGCGCGCAACCGCCTCTTCGGGAAGGAGACGGCGCAACGCCTCTGGGCTTCGGAGCTGAAGCACCAGGCGCTGGTGGACGCGCTCCAGGTGATTGATGCGAGGCAGGACCTGCCCCTCTCGGAGAAGCTGTCTGCCTACAAGGCGCGGCTGGGAGAGGTCTACGGAGACGGGGCACCAGCGCAGCTCGCCCGGCATCCACAGGAGACGATGAATCGCTTCCTGGCGCTGCCCTCCGTTCAACGTGAACTGACGGGCATGACACCGGCCGAACGCGCGCGCAGCCTGTGGGCCGTGCGCCAGGAGATGGGGCTGAATGACGAAGCGCTGCGGCGATGGGACGCGCTGGACCAGACACGGGATGCCCGCTGGGAAGCGGGCCTTCGGTACATGGCGGAGCGCACAACTCTGGCACGGACGCTCTCCGGCGATGCGCTGGAGGCCCGGCTCCAGGAGGTGCGCGCCCGCTACTTCGGCACTGAGGCGGACGTCATCGCCCAGGAAGAGGCCAGTGGCCTCTTCCGCTTCACGCGCCCCCGGCAGTGGGGGCGCAACTGAAACGCGGACGGGACGTCACGCCGCCTGATTGAGCCACTCCTCATAGGCGCGGAAGTCGTAGTCGCGCCCCAGGAAGGCATTCACCAGCCGGGCCGCGTCGTCCGAACCACCCGGCTCCAGCACCGCGCGCCGGTAGGCCTGGGCGGGCTCCGGGGACAGCATCCCCTTCTGCTGGAACACCGTGAACAGGTCCTTCGCGATGACGAGCGACCACATGTACGTGTAGTAGTTGGACGAGTACCCGTCGAGGTGGCCGAAGGAGAGGTGGAAGTAGGTGCCCTCCACGTACGGGAAGGGCGTGAACTTCCCCTGGAGCTCGCGCACGAGCGACACCGCGTCCACGCCCTCCGGCTTGCGCCGGTACAGTTCCAGGCTGAGCGCCGCGTAGAACATCTGCTGGCGCACCCACAGGCCCTTTCCGAACTCCTCCGCGCGGCGCATGCGCTCCACCACGTCCGCGGGGATGGGCTCGTTCGTCTGGTAGTGCTTCGCGAACGTCTGGAGGCTGGCGGTGTCACGCGCCCATTCCTCCAGCATCTGCGACGGCGCCTCCACGAAGTCCCACTCCGTGCGCACGCCGGACACGCCCGCCCAGCGCGTGTGGCCGCCGAAGATGTGGTGCAGCAGGTGGCCGAACTCGTGGAAGAAGGTCTCCACGTCGCTGTGCTGGAGCAGCGCTGGCTCCGCGCCAGGACGGGGGAAGTTGCAGACCAGCACCCCTTCCGGCAGCCGCCGGCCCGACTTCCCGCTGGTCAGCGTGAACTGGGCCGCGTGCTTGTACTTGTCGTCGCGCGGGTGCATGTCCAGGTAGAAGCGCCCGCGCAGCGTGGCGCCCTCGAACACGTCGTAGGCCTCCACATCCGGGTGCCACACCGGCGCGTCCGCGACGCGGCGGTAGGTGACGCCGAACAGACGCGCCGTCAGGTCGAGCACGCCCTGCTTCACGCGCGTGTACTCGTAGTAGGGCCGCACCACCTGCGAGTCGAAGGCGTACTGCTCCGCCTTCACGCGATCCTCCAGGTACGCCTGGTCCCACGGATTGACGCGCTCGGCGCCAGGGACGTCACGGCGCTTGCGCTCCAGCAGCGTGGCGTAGTCGCGCTCCATGCGCGCACCGGACGCGGCGGCGATCTTCTCGATGAAGTCCGAGGCGGCCCCCTCGTCCCGAATCATCTTGTCCTCGGTGGCGTAGGCCGCCCAGTTCCGGTAGCCCAGCAGCGTGGCCAGCTCGTTCCGGCGGGACACCATGCGCTGCAGGACGTCCGCGTTGGCGGGATGGCCGCGCTGGCGGAAGACGCGCCACATCTGCTCGCGGGCCTGGGCATCACGCGAGTACGTCATGAAGGGGACGATGTCCGGGTAGTCCGTGGTGATGCGCACCTTGCCATCCGGCCCGGGCGGGTGGGCGCGCACGTAGTCGTCAGGCAGGCCCTCCAGCGCGGACGGCGCCAGCGCTTCCGTGCGCGTGTCCTGGCGGATGTTGCGGCTGAACTCCTGGCCGATGCGGACCAGCTCCTCCTGGAGCGCCTTCACCCGGGCGCGGGTGGCGTCATCCCGGTCCACGCCCGCGCGGCGGAACTCCCGCCGCACCTTCTCCATCCACTTCCGCGTGGCGGCGTCCTCGCCGGACAAATCCAGCGCGGCCAGCACGTCATAGACGCCCCGGTCCATGCGGATGTCGTTGCTGAGCGTCTCCAGGGCCTGCTCGGCGGCCTCGGCGGCCTCGCGCATGGCGGCGTCCGGGTGCGCATGGCGGGCGACGCTGGCGCGGGCTCCCGCATCGTCGAGCGCGGCCGTGGCCTCGTCGTAGAGCTCCAGCACCTCGCGCGTGACGTAGGGGGGGCGGAGGGCCTTGAGCTGGGCGATTCCCGCTCGGGCGGCGGCCATGGCCTCCTCACCGGCACGCGTGAATTCGGCCGGTGGGCAGGTGACGAGGCGGGCGGCGTCGGGGACTTGGCTCTCTGACACAATCTGCTCCTGGACGTGATGACGGCGAATGTACGGCCGCAAAGGTAATGCGCCGGACGCCGGGGAGCAGCAGGGATTGGCGGCGGAAATGCGAGAGGCCGCCCGGCGCATGCACGCCCGGCGGCCTCCGTGTGAAACGCGGCGCTTCCAGCCCGGCTACGGCTGTTCCGTCGGGCTCAGGGAGTTCTGTGGTTGACGGGCGGCCCGGGTGACGAAGTCCGCGCTGTTGTTGTTCGAGTCCCGGCCGTTGCCGAAGTCGGCGTCACTTCCCCCAATGGCCATGGTGGCGGACGTCGAGGTGCTCAGGGCCTTCCGCTCCAGGCTGCCGCCCACCGCGGGGTGATTGGGCGCGGCGGTGCCCTCGGGCGAGTTACCGCCGCCCCACGCCACCTTGTCTACCGCCACGTCATTGACGGCGGTCGTCAGGCCAGGACCGATACGAACATGGCCACCAGCCGTCGTGGACGACGAGACGTCGAACGAATAGCCCAGATCCCGCGCCACGGGGCCGCTGTAGTTGGCGCCCCCCAACAGGAAGTACCCGTGAGCGCGGATGACAGTCCCGGCGGGGATGGTGACGGAGCCGGAGTACGCAGGCCCTGTCGCAGACTTGTACTGCACCAGCCAGCCGCCGATGTTCACGTCGGCGTTCGTCGGATTATAGAGCTCGATGAACTCATCGGTCGCCGCGGCACCGCTTCCGTTGCCGCCGCTCACCTCGCTGATGACAACGTGGTTCGCCACTGGGGGCGGCGGCACCACCGTCACCGTGCCATAGTTGCCCGTGCTCCCCTCCGCGACGACGCCGTCCTGGTCGCAGTACACCCACGCCTGGGCCGCCGCGGGCCCCTGGGTGAAACGGTAGCGGAAGCCGTAGATGTAGTTGCCCGGCGCCGCGATGTTCAGCGGAGCCACCCGCTCATCGTCGTTGCCCGGCGTGGCGAAGCCCGCGTTCGGCTCCGCCGCCACCCACGTCCACGATGCAGGTGACGCGGCATCAGTCCCGTAGCCCAGCTCCGCCACGAGGTGCGGGAAGCCGTCGTTGCCGTTCTGGTTCCGAGTGCTCACCTGGGGCTCGTAGAACTGGCTGTAGACGGACTCCGCGCGGCCCGCCCGGATGGGGGTAGCGAAGGACTTCGGATTCTGAATGGCGCAGTGGTCCACCGGGCCGGTGAGCTCCACACCGCAGGACGCGTTGGCGCTGCCCGGCGTGCCCCGCCCACCGCCAGAAAGCACCTCCTCCGAGTCACACCAGTACCAGGCGTGCTGGCTGGCCCGCGTGCCCACCACCACGGATGACAGGTTCATCGAGCGCCCCGTCGTCTGCGGGAAGGAGGCCGAGTACGCCACGTCATCCACCACGGTGGCGCCCATCTCGACGAAGAGGTGCCCCGAGTGGCCAAGCTCGAAGAGCGTGCTCCCGTAGCCGTACTGCGCCACCACGCCGCCGTTGGTGGCCTCATCCGTGTTGCTCGCGAGGACGAAGGTGCCCCGGCCGGGGACGATGAGCGGCCGGTCCTCGGTCGTCAGCACGCTGAAGTCCGCCTCACTGCCCGCGCCATTGTCGAAGCGGATGCGCAGGTTCGCGATGTCCCGCGGTCCGTCGACGGTGCTGGTCAGCTCGATGTACTCGGTGGTGTTCGCGTCCGGGCGGTGCATCACCTCGCTGATGACCAACTCACCCGCTACGGGCGCGGGCGCTGTGTCACAGACACCGGCGATGCAGACGCCATCCTGCCCCGGGCAGACCTCCGGGGTGGCCGTGTACTGGCACTCCGCCAGGCCCGCCGTCACCACGCACGCTTCCTCGTAGCTCACACGTTGCACGCCGTCCTCGTCACACTCCGGCGCGCGCGGCGCGCAGACGATATTGCCGCAGGGGCCTGGCACTGCGATGGAGACGAACGCCACGGTGCTGCCGTTGTTCGCGCTGTCGAAGACGCGGAGCGCGAAGTACCAGGTGGCCGCCTGGGACGGCGGCACCGCGTGAATCACTTCCTCCGCCTGTCCCGGCGCCCGGGGCGCCGCCGTGGGCACCTCGCTGGCCAGCGCGAAGCTCTGCGGGTCAATCGGCCCCGCGCTGTAGCGCAGCTCGTAGCGCGCGGCGTTGCCCACGACGCCGTTGTCTCCCGTGGCCAGCCACGTCAAGCGAACCGTCGTGTCGTCCACCAGGCTGGCGCTCAGAACGGGCTCGGCAGGCGCGACGTCGTCGGTGATGGTGACCATCGTGTCGACGGACGGCAGCGCCGGGTTCTCCGTGGTCGCGGAGAGGACGAAGCTGCCCGCCTGGTCCACCGTGAGGTCGCTGAAGACGGCCACGCCCGCCTCCGGTGCCACCGTCAAGGTGCCGCCCAGCGTCACCCCGACCGCCCCCACCAACTGGAGCGTCACGGACGGCGCCGTGACGTTCGAGACGTTGCCGAACGCATCCTGCAAGGCCACCCGCGTCTCGGACAGCGGCTCCAGGACGGTGCCCGGCTCCGGAGGCGCGACGAACGCGAGCTTCACGGGCGCGCCCGCCTCCACGGTGAAGTCAGACGTACCGGACACAGGGGCATCGCCGTCCGTGAACGTCACCGACTGCGCCCCCGCCGTCTCGAAGGTGATGGTGAAGGTGTGCGCTCCCTGGTCCGCCGCGGTGTACACGTGCGCCGACAGGGGCGCAGCCTCCGGGTCCGTGGACGCAGGCGCCACCGTTCCCTGGTACGCCGTCAGCACGTTGCCGAAGCGGTCACGCGCGGAGACGGTGAAGGATTGAGGCTCGCCCGCGACGATGGCCTCCGCCGGCCCTGCCACGGACAACGCCGCGAGGAGCCCGGGCTGCACCGTCACAGAGGCATTCCCAGTCAACGTCGCCGTCGTGGTGTCCGTGACGACGAGCTGCCCCGTGCCCACTGTGGCGAACTCCACATTGAAGAGGCGCTGACCGGCGTCCAACTCGGTGAAGGTGTAGTCCGAAGGCACGGTGGCCTGGGCGTCCCCTGGAATCTCGAAGTGGACGGTGCCCCGGTAGCCCGAGGCGAGGTTGCCATGGACATCCCGCACCGACACGGTGGCCCCCACGGGCTCGCCCGCGCGGGTCGTCGATGAGTCCAACTGCAGCGTCAGCTGCACAGCGGGACCAGACAGGACCTGGGTGTTCACCACCGCCTCCAGCCCTGTGTTGCCCGCCTCCCGCACCGTCACCGAGCGCGCGCCGGAGGTCACCAGCGTCACCGAGAACATGCGCTGCCCCGCGTCCTGCCCGGGAACGAAGGTGTAGTTCGCGGGCAGCGTCGCCCCCGGGTCATTCGATTCGAAGTGCACCGTGCCCGTGTAGCCCGTGACGATGTTGTCAAAGCTGTCGCGCGCGGTGACTGTGAGGCTCTGCGCCTCGCCGGCCTCCACTTCCGCGGGAAGCGCGCTCAGCTCCAACACGGTGACCGCACCCGTGCTCACCTCCACATCGAGCGTGTCGGTCAGCTCCGGCCGCGCCGTGTCCACCACGGCGACGCTCTGAGGCCCAGAGGTCAGCAGCCTCACGCCGCTGAAGGTCCGCCGGCCCGCATCCGCCACGGTGAACGTGTAGTCGCCAGGCAACTCCGCCTCGGCGTCAGTGGACGAGAAATGCACCGCGCCGGTGTAGCCCGTGGCCACGTTGTCGAAGGCGTCATGGGCCGTCACCACGACGCTGCCCCCTGCGCCCGCGGCCACCGGCGAGACCAGGCCCGTGAGCGACAGCCGGACGGCGTCGCCCGGCGCGATGGTGAACGCGTCGCTGGGGACCGAATCCAACCCCGTGGCCGACGCGATGAAGCGGTGCGTTCCCGCCTGCTCCACCACCACGCCCGAGAAGGTCGCCACGCCCGCGACCGCCGCCACCTGCAAGGGCGTGAAGCCGGGCTCGTCCTCCAGCGTGAGCGTCACCGGCGACGTGGCCGTCGTGACGACCGCTCCATCCTCATCCAACAGCGAGACGCGGAGCTCCGGCTGCGTATCGCCCGCGTCCCCATCCACGGGCTGCTGGGAGAAGACGAGCCGCGTGACGCCCTGCACCTGCGTCTGCACCATCAAGCTGGAGGAGCGGGCCGCGTTGCCCTGGTTGTCCGCCACGCGCAGCGCCACGTAGTAGTTCGTGCCGGGCTGAAGGCCCGTGAGGACGGCGGACTCCTGCGTGCCAGCCTCCGCGGGCTCGCCCAGGCCGTCCACCGGCGTCGCCTGGTTGAAGTCCGCATCCGTCTCAATCGGGTTCAGCGAGTAACGCAGGGCATGCGACGCGGCCCGCCCCTGATCGCCGTCATCACCCACCGCCGTCCAGGAAACCGTGACGCTGTCGGGCGTGGCCGCGGTCGCGGCGAGGACAGGGATGGCGGGGAACACGTTATCGATGATGTCGATGTCCGTGCTCGTGGCGGGCGCCAGTCCATCCGCGGTGGCCTGAAGCTGGAAGCGGCCCTCCGTGTCCACGTGCACGCTGGAGAACGACGCCAGCCCCTCCATGGGCGCCACCTCGGTGACACCACGCAGTGGCACGCCACCCGCCGGCACCAGGGACAGCGTCACCGAAGGTGCGCCCACGGGCGTCCGGTTGCCATGCGCATCCTGGAGCACCACCTCCACGGCGGTCAGCGCGGCGCGAACAGACGCATGCGAGGGCACGCGCGCGAAAGCCAATGCCGCGGTCTGGTCCGCCGAGACGCGCACGTCCTGGCGCCCCGCCAGGCCCGCTTGCGCGGCGTCCTGTACATCGACGCGCTGGGTGCCCGCCCGCCGCAGGGTGATGCCCGTGAAACGGAAGCGGCCCGCGTTCACCTCCGTGAAGGTGTGGCCGCCCGGCAGCGTGGCCGTGGCGTCCGAGGACTGCACGCTCAGCGTGCCGCGATAGCCACTGGCGACGTTGCCGAACGCGTCACGCACCGTCACCTCCGCATCATGCGTGGAGCCCGCGATGGCGGTCTGCGGCAGCCCCGTCACCTCGACGGTGGCGGCGGCGGCCGGCGTCACGTCGAACGAAGGGCTGACCGCGCCCTCGACGCCGGTGGCCTCGGCCTTGAGCTGATAGCCCTGGCCCGCGCGCGTCAGCACCACTTCCTGGAAGCGGGCGACGCCGTCCACGGCCTGAGCCCGGAGCGTGCCTCCCAGGGAAGCCCCACCCGGGCCAGCGGCCAGCGAGAGCGTCACCTCCCCCGTAACGGACGGAACCGGGCGGCCGTCGGCGTCCCGGAACTCGACGTCCAGCCCGCCAATGGGCGCACCGGCTCGGGCCGACAGCGAGGCCGCCGCGAAGGCCAGCCTCGTAGCCCGCAGCGCGGTGAAGCCGACGACAGGACGCGAGCCCAGCACCACCGCGCCTCCCTCGGCATCCACTGAGGCCGTCACCCGCTTCGAGCCGCCTCGCGTGGACACCACGGACGCGGTGGCCACGCCCTGGGCATTCGTCCGGTCCGCGGGCTGCGTCACGGTGTTCCCGTCGCCGGAGACCTCCACCCGCACCGTGCGACCCTCCATGGGAGCGCCGTCCTTCTGCCGCACCGTCACGGTGATGGTGACCCGGTCCACGCCGTCCGCCAGCACCTGCTCCACCCGGTCCACCTGCACCGTGGAGAGCGCCGCGTCGGGCAGAGACTTCGCTAGCGGCGGGAGCGGCGACGTGCCGCTGTCACCACACCCCACCAGCACAACGCCGAGGCACAGCACGCCCAACCCCAGCAACCGGGTGAGCGCGAGAGGACAACGGGACATGAGCGGCTCCGGGAACGAACGGACCCCGCACGGAAGAGAGCACTCGCGAGGTCCCAGTGCCTTCTACCAGACAAGTCCCTTCACCACGTAGACCTCCACCAGAGCTTTGCATCCCGGGTGGAACCCACGGGGCTATCGTGACCCACGCCCCGTTGAGTGCGTCTCCTTTACATGCCGAGCGCGGCCATGAGCGCGCCGCCGCCCAGCAGGGACTGGCCACCGTCGCAGACCATGATGGAGCCGGTGATGTAGGACGAGCCTTCCGACGCCAGGAAGAGCGCGAGCTGGGCAATGTCCTGCTTCTTCCCGAAACGCTGGAGCGGCAGGACCTGGGCGAGCTTGTCGCGGCCCTCGTCACTGGGGGCGAGCCGGCGCATGCCTTCCGTGTCGTCGATGGGGCCAGGGGTAATCGCGTTGACGCGTACGCCGGAGCCACCCCATTCAATGGCCAGCACGCGGGTGAGCATGTCCACGCCGGCCTTGGCGGCGCAGACGTGGGCCTGCATGGCCATGGGGAGATAGGCCTGGGGCGCGGAGATGTTGATGAGGGACGCGCCCGGCTTGCGCAGGTGCTCGAAGGCGGCGCGGCTGATGTTGAAGGTGCCCAGCACGTCGATGTCCATGACGGCCTTGAAGCCGTTGGAGGACATGCCCAACGCGGGCGCGGGGAAGTTGCCGGCGGCGCCACACACGACGATGTCCAGCTCACCGTAGGCTTCGCGCACCGCCTGGAGGGCCTTCTCCACCGCGGCATAGTCCCGGACGTCGGCGGCCACGCCCATGGCGGTGCCGTGCGCCTGAAGCCCCTTCACCGCGGCCTCGAGCTTCTCCACGTTGCGGCCGTTGATGGCCACCTTGGCGCCCGCCTTCACGAAGGCCTCTGCGATGCCGAGGTTGATGCCACTGCTGCCGCCAGAAATGAACGCCACCTTGCCCGCGAGCAGCCCGTCCCGGAACACGCCATCAGCCATTTGGACCCGTCTCCTGTGGAAGCAACCGGGCAGGGACTTGAACAAACCTGCCGCACTGCGTCCATGACGTTCGCCGGACGGACAGCGGAACCCGGGGCCGTGTGTTAGAGGTCGCGCCATGACCCGCCGCCGCCCCGAAATCCTCGCCCCCGCTGGGGACCTCGACTCGATGAAGGCCGCGCTCGCCAGTGGCGCGGACGCCATCTATTTCGGATTGGACGAAGGGTTCAACGCACGCGCACGCGCGGAGAACTTCTCGCTCGCCACCCTGCCAGGGACGCTGGCGCTCGTGCACCGCGCCGGCGCCCGCGCCTATCTGACGCTGAACACCCTGGTCTTCGAGCCCGAGCTCCCCGTGGTGGAGAACATCCTGCGCCGCATCGCCGAAGCCGGCGTGGACGCGCTCATCGTCCAGGACCCCGCGATTGCGCTGGTGGCCCGCGCGGTGTGTCCGCAGATGGAGGTCCATGCCTCCACGCAGATGACCATTTCGAGCGCGGAAGGCGCGCGCTTCGCGAAGGGCCTGGGCGCCACGCGCGTGGTGGTGCCGCGCGAGCTGTCCGTGGCGGAGATTCGCCGGCTGGCTTCGGAGACGGACGTGGAGCTGGAGGTCTTCATCCACGGCGCGCTCTGCATGTCGTGGAGCGGCCAGTGCCTCACGAGCGAGGCGTGGGGTGGACGCTCCGCCAACCGGGGACAGTGCGCGCAGTCGTGCCGGCTTCCGTACGACCTGGTGGTGGATGGCCAGACGCGGGAGCTGGGCGACGTGCAGTACCTGCTCAGCCCCAAGGACCTCGCGGGCGTCATGGCGGTGCCGCAGCTGGTGGAGATTGGCGTCCACTCGCTGAAGATTGAAGGCCGGCAGAAGGGGCCGCAGTACGTCGCCACGGCGGTGCAGGGCTACCGGCGCTGGGTGGATGGCGTGTCGGCGGGGACGCCGGACACGGGGGCGCTGCGCAAGGATCTGGCGGACATGACGCTGTCGTACAGCCGGGGCTTCTCGCACGGCTTCTTCGCGGGCTCGGACCACCAGACGCTGGTGGAGGGGCGCTTCCCGAAGCACCGGGGCGCGTACCTGGGCCGCGTAGAGTCCGTGCACGGCCGTGACGTGCGCGTGGTGGACGACACGGAGGGCCGTCCCTGGACGGGCGGGCTGGGCCAGGACGACGAGAAGGCGCGCCCGGATGCCCCCGTGGGCAAGGTGTCCTCTCCGCTGGAGACGGAGACACCGGTGGCGGCCGAGGTGTCGCCCCGCCCCGGCATGGGCGTGGTGTTCGACGACGGGCACCCCGAGGACAAGCACGAGCCCGGTGGTCCGCTGTTCCGCGTGGAGCGCAAGGGCCGCGGCTGGGTGCTGGGCTTCGGCAATCCCGGTCCGGACATGGGCCGAGTGAAGCCGGGCCAGCGCGTCTGGATGACGAGCGACCCGGCCCTGGCGAAGCGCACGGAGGAGCTGCTGGGGCGCGGCGAGCCCGAAGGCCGCGTGCCTCTGGAGCTGACCGTGACAGGCGCCGCCGGCTCGCCGCTCACCGTGGTGGGCCGGGCGCGCGGTGGACACGTCCATTCGGTGTCCAGCGAGGTGGCGCTGGCCGAGGCGCGCGGTGGCGGCATCGACGAAGCGCTGCTGCGGGACAAGCTGGCGGCGCTGGGCGGAACGCCTTTCACGCTGACGGGGATGGATACGTCCGGGCTGGCGGCGGGGCTGCATTTGCCGGTGTCGGAGATGAAGGCGGTGCGTCGCCGGCTGGTGGCAGAGCTGTCGGAAGCCGTGGCGCGCGGTCCGGTGCGGACCGTGAACGAAGGCTCCACGCTGGAGTCCCTGCGCGCGTCGCTGCGTGAGCGTGTGCAGCCGACGCCCCGCGCCGTGGAGGACGTGCGCTTGCTGCCGCTGTGCCGCACGGACGAGCAGCTCGAAGCGGTGATTGCCGCGGGGCTGCCCGAGGTCGAGCTGGATTGGATGGAGCTGGTGGGCCTGCAGCGCGCGGTGGAGCGAGCGCGCGCGGCGGGGCTGCGCGTGACGATTGCCACGGTGCGCGTGCAGAAGCCGGGCGAGGAGGGCTACGACGCGCGCATCGCGAAGCTGAAGCCGGACGCGGTGCTGGTGCGGCACTGGGGCGCGATGATGCACTTCCTGGAGCGGCCGCCCGCGCCCGGGGAGACGCGCCCTGCCCTGCACGCGGACTTCTCGCTCAACGTCACCAACTCCGTGACGGCGCTGCATCTGCTGGGGCTCGGGCTGGACACGCTGACGTTCGCGCATGACCTGGACGCGGTGCAGTTGGGGGCCATGCTGGAGCACCTGCCGGCGGAGCGCTTCACGGTGACGGTGCATCACCACATCTCCACGTTCCACACCGAGCACTGCGTGTATTCCCACACGCTGTCCCACGGGCGTGACTACCGGAGCTGTGGTCGTCCCTGCGAGAAGCACCGCGTGTCCCTGAGGGACCACAAGGGGCTGGAGCACCCGGTGGTGGTGGACGTGGGGTGCCGGAACACGGTGTTCAACGCACAGGCGCAGAGCGCGGCCTCGCTCGTGCCGTCGCTGCTCGCGCGGGGCGTGCGGCGCTTCCGGGTGGAGTTCGTGCGCGAGTCCCGCGAGGAGGCTTCGCGCGTGCTCTCCGCGTACCAGGAGCTGCTGGCCGGTCGCATCTCCCCTGCGGAGGCCGTGCGCCGCGCGGCGGTGCATGAACAGTTCGGTGTGACGAAGGGAACGATGAAGGTGCTCAACCCCACCTTCACCGTGCAGCGCTGACGCTGAAGGCCACCGCGTTCAGCGGGAGCCCGTGGGCACGGCGCGGCGTGAGAAGCGCAGGACGGCACGGAACACGTCTTCCGTGTCGTCCGCGTCCATCCCCTGCTCCGTGGCCCACTGGCGCCGGGTCTCCAGCAGGCTCGCCTCGCGCTCCGCGTCTGGCAGCGGGAGTCCGTGCTCGGCCTTCAGGTGTGCGGCCTGCTGGATGAGCTGGGCGCGACGTTCCAAGAGTTGAACCAGCTCACGGTCCAACGAATCCACGCACTCGCGGACTTCCGTCAGTCCGGGCGGCGCGGCGACAGGCTCCGGCGCGCCCGAGCGCCCTGATTCACAACCCAGGTGGAGCTGCGTGAGGGCATCCAGCAGCCGCACGCGTGCGTCCCGCGCGTAGGGATTCTCCGACTGCACGACGCCGAAGAGATGGGGCACCTCCAGCCGTGCGTACTCCTCCAGGCGGGCCACGGGCTGGAAGCTGGGCGGCGCGAAGGGCAGGTCCTTTCCGGCCTCCGCCTTGAGCAGTCCGTGGGCCAGGAAGAACGTGAGCACGTGCGTGCGCGCCATCAGGGCGTCGTGCGCATCCGGCGACAGCTCCGTCACTTCACAGCCGATGCGTTCAAACAGGACCCGGGCTTTGCGCACGGCCTCTGGGTGCAGTTCGTTCGGGCACACCACCGTGCGGCGAGGCAGGTCGCCCCTCGCCAGACTGGCCGGGCCGAACAGCGGATGCGTGCCCACCCAGGGGATGTCCCGCCCCAACACGGAGGCCAGCACCTGCACAGGGCGCACCTTGACGCTTCCGACGTCGAGCACCGTCTGCGCGGGCGACAGGCGCGGGCGAAGCTCCTCCAGCACCGAGCGCATTCCAGACACGGGCATGGCGAGCACCACCAGCCCCGCGCCATCGACAGCATCCGCGAGCGTCGGTGCCCTCAGTGCGTCGGGCACGTCATCCTGGCGCGGCTCGAACACCCGATGCGGGATTCCCGCTTCCAGCAGGAGGCCAGACAGGGCACAGCCAAAGCGGCCGTACCCCAGCAGCGCGATGCTTTCCGTCATGTCGCCGGACTCCGAATCCCAGGTGTTCCTGGAATTCTCGCATCGCCAGCGCAAGCAGAGGAAGCCCCTCGGCCGGGGGGCTCAGCGCCCCTGGAAGTGAGGGGGACGGCGTTCCACGAATGCGGAAAAGGCTTCGGCCAGGTCATGGGACTGAAGGAACGCGGAGTTCCACACCGCCACATAACGCAGGCCATCCGCGATGGATTTGTCCGCGCAGTACTCCATGACCTGCTTGGCGCCTTGGACGACGAGCGGGGCATTCTCGGCGATGCGCTTCGCGGTCGCTCGGGCCTCCTCCAGCAGGGCCTCCGGCGAGGGGAACACCTCGTTCACCAGCCCCATGCGCAGGGCGCGCGCGGCGTCCACGTCGCCACCGGTGTAGGCCAGCTCACGCGTGTGGCCCTCGCCGATGATGCGAGGCAGGCGCTGGAGCGCGCCCAGGTCGGCGACGATGCCCACCTTCACCTCGCGCAAGGAGAACTTCGCGTCCTGGGAGCAGTACCGGAAGTCACACGCGGCGATGAGGTCCATGCCGCCACCGATGCACCAGCCGTGCACGGCGGCGATGACGGGCTTGCGGCAGCGGGCCATGCCCTCGGTGGCCTGCTGCATGTCGCCAATCAGCGACAGCAGCTTCAAGCGCTCCAGGGCCAGGTTGCTTTCGCCGGTGAGCAGCGGCCCCAGGGACTCCATCATCCCCATGAGGTCCAGGCCGAAGGTGAAGTGCTTGCCCTCGCCGCGAACCAGCACGACGCGGACGGAGTCATCCGCATCCAGCGCGCGGATGGCCTCGGGCATCTCCCGCCAGAAGTCGGGCCCCATGGCGTTGCCCTTGCCAGGGCCGGTGAGCACCAGCTCGGCGACGCCTTCATTCTTCTCGATGCGCAGCGACTTGTAGGTCCCGTCCATTCAGCTCAGCCCTCCCGGACTTCGAGTTCCTCGAACGTCACGCCATCCAGCTCGAGGTCATTCACGGCTTCGACGAAGCGCTCACTGACGATGACGGTTGCCCAGCCCTGCCGGTGACGAAAGACGTCCCGGTCTCCCGGCAAAGAAGCTGCGTCGAGGACGACGGTGCGGGGCCAGGCCTGTTTGCTGGCGCCGCATGCCGGGCATGGTGGTTCGCGCTCTTTCGGCAGACAGGCTTGATGCAGCAGTCCATGCAGCTCCAGTTGCAGTTGGAGCAGTTCGGGCGGAGCCTTTCCACGGAAACGCACCTCGACCGACGCCCCTTGAAGCCCTCGCAGGCCCGCGGCATTCAATCGCTCGAAAGCGGCCCGCTGAACAAACAGCGTGGGTGCGTCCTGCATGAAGAGCGAGCCGAAACGGCCAGCGCCCTTCCCTTCACACGGTCCGAATTGGGCCCCTGGCTCCAGCAATGCCCACGGCGGAGCCAGGGGCGCAATCAACGCTTTCAATCGCGAGAACTCCTCACGAGAGACCGGCCAGGGGTCGGACAGCTTCTTCAACTCGTCGCGAGGAAGGCTGGACAGGTCCACGCACGGATATGTGAGCCAGGGAGCCCCTCCGCCCGCGCGGCAAACGGGACAGGGATGCACGCCAGGAAGACACCACTTGTTCACCGCGTCCACGGAGCCCGTGTAGCCCGACGCCGTGTCTGGATGAACTCGGTAGAACTTCAAGGTTCCTCACGGAGCACGGATGGATGGCACTGCTTGATAGGGCGCGACCGGCGCATTGTATGGCACGACGGGCCCCGTCAGCTCGAAGCGGAAGATCAACTCCACCGCCTTGCGGTGCAGTTCCTCTGACGTCATCGAACGCCCCTGCTGGCTGTCCCGAAAGTCCCGCCACGCCTGGTTCCACATACCACCCCGACCCTTGCCGCTATGGAGTTGGCGGTGGATGTGCTCGGGGATGAGGATGGTGAACTTGTGGATGTCGACGCCGTGCGACCTGAACCACCTCGCAAGCTCTGGCTGTTGAGGAAACAGGTGGTGATGCACCAACTTGCCGGGCCCCCTCGGCAGCGCGGGAAGAAAGCCCTCCCGGTAACGGAAGTGGAACGTCATCCGTGGCCGTAAACCGGAGCGAATCCCCAGGTTCCGCCAGTGGCGAAACGAGGGAGCTCCACGGGCCGGTGGGCGAACCGCTCCAGCCAGCACCGGCCTGAATGCGACCTGCGCCTCTTCCTCCAGCGCGACGTCCTCGCAATCAAACAGCCCACACGTCCCGCTTTCGCAAGCGAGGACCACGCAGGCGCCCTCATCCGAGCGCTCACACTCCAGCGAGGAAGGAGGTTCGCTTAGCGAAGCGAGCCCCGGCGCCGTCGACGCACAGCCCACCAACAGCAGGCTCGCGAGTCCAGACAGCAGCAGCCATCCACGACACTCAAGCCCCATGGGCCAGCCACTGTACTGGCGCTGGCCCATCAGCCGTCATGGAATCCGGCTTTTAGAAATCAGCCCCGGCTCAGCCGAACTCCACCACCCGCATGCCGAACAGGCGGTCCACCGCGAGCAGCAGGTCGTCATTCACCTGCACCTTGATGGACGTGTTGCCGATGAGCGCCTCGCCCTCGCCCTTGAAGAGCACGCTCACCGCCACGGGCGTGGCGCCGGCGTACTTCTTCGCCAACTCGTGCAGCTTCGCCACCCGCTCTTCCGTGAGCAGGTCCGCCGGCACGCGCAGCTCCAGCCGCTTGGTGCGCTTCTCACGCACCGCCTTGAGGCTCTGGATGTCGTCGACGATGAGCTCCGGCGTCGGCGTGTCCTCGTCACGCTGGCTGATCTGCACCGTGCCCGACACCAGGATGGGGTCGTCCGACTTGAGCAGGTGCTCCCAGTTCTCGAAGCCCGGCTTGGGGCCCTGCTTCGCCCACTTGCCGTCCCGGCCCATCACGTTGCGCGTGCCGTCCTTGCCCGGGAAGCACACCAGCTCGATGGAGCCGGACAAGTCCTCAATCGTCACCCACGCCATGCGCTTGCCCGTCTTCGTGGGCCGCTCGCGCAGCACCGTGACGATGCCCGCCACCGTGAGCTTGTCGTCCTTGCGCGCGCGCTGCACCGCCGTAATGGGCCGCGCGTAGCGCTTCAGCTCCTTGTCGTACTGGTGCAGCGGATGGCCGGACACGTAGAAGCCAATGGCCTCCTTCTCCAGCGACAGCCGCTCCTTCTCCGACCAGTCCTCCACCTCGACGTAGTCGTCCTTCAGCCCGCCGCCACCACCGTCCGAGGACGGACCCGCCAGCATGCCGAACAGCGAGCTCTGCCCGGCCGCCTTGTCCTTCTGGCTGGCCGAGCCGCGGTTCATCGCCTTCTCGATGGTGTCGAAAATCTGCCGGCGCGAGCGCTTCTCGAAATCGAAGGCCCCCGCCTTCACCAGCGCTTCCATCACCTTCCGGTTCACCTTGCGGCTGTCCACGCGCTCGCAGAAGTCGAACAGGCTCTTGAAGGGGCCGTCCTTGCGCGCCTCCAGGATGGACTCGATGGCGCCCTCGCCCACGCCCTTGATGGCGCCCAGGCCGAAGCGAATCTTCCCGCTCACCGCGCCGAATTCCATGTCGGACTGATTCACATCCGGCGGCAGCACCTCGAGGCCCGACTCGCGCGCCTCGCCGATGTGCTTCACCACCTTGTCCGTGTTGTCCTTCTCGCTGGAGAGAAGGGCCGCCATGAACTCGCAGGGGTAGTGCGCCTTCAGCCAGGCCGTGTGGATGGTGACCAGGCCGTAGGCCGCCGAGTGGCTCTTGTTGAAGCCGTACTCGGCGAACTTCTCCATCAGGTCGAAGATTTCACCGGCGACCTTGAGGTCGACGTTGTTCTTCGCGCAGCCCTCGAGGAAGCCGGCCCGTTCGGCCTGCATGACCTCGGCCTTCTTCTTGCCCATGGCGCGGCGAAGCAGGTCCGCGCGGCCCAGGGTGTAGCCACCCAGGACCTGCGAAATCTGCATCACCTGCTCCTGGTACACGATGACGCCGTAGGTGTCCTTGAGCACCGGCTCCAGCGCGGGGTGCGGGTACGACACCTTCTCCCGGCCGTGCTTGCGGTTAATGAAGACGTCCACCATGCCGGAGTCCAGCGGACCCGGGCGGTAGAGCGCGCCGGCGGCGATGACGTCTTCGAAGCAGTTCGGCTTGAGCTTCACGACCATTTCCGTGAAGCCACTGGACTCCATCTGGAAGATGCCGGCCGTGTCGCCCTTGGCCATCAACTCCCAGGTCTTCTCGTCGTTGAGCGGAATCTCGTGCCGCGGGATGTCCTTGCCGTGGTTGCGCTTCACCAGGTCCAGCGCGTGCTGAATCACCGTGAGCGTCTTCAGTCCGAGGAAGTCGAACTTCACCAGGCCGGCCGCTTCCACCTCGTCCTTGGCGAACTGGGTGATGAGCGTCTTTTCACCCGGCGGCTGGTAGACGGGCACGAACTCCCACAGCGGCTTGTCGGCAATCACCACGCCTGCGGCGTGCATGCCGGGCTGGCGGTGCAGGCCCTCCAGCGCGAGCGCGATTTCGAGCACGTCCCTGGTGGTGACGGGCTTGCCCTCCACCTCGCCGATGTTGGAGGGCGTCTCCATCATCTCCTTGAGGCGAGGCTCCATCTCGATGGCCTCCCTCAAGGTGATGTTGAGCACCTCGGGAACCAGCTTCGCGATGCGGTCACCTTCGCTGAACGGCAGCGCGAACACGCGGCACACGTCACGCAGCACGCTCTTCGCCTTGAGCGACCCGAAGGTGATGATCTGCCCCACGTTCATCTCGCCGTACTTCCGGCCGACGTACTGGATGACCTCGTCCCGGCGGTCCTGGCAGAAGTCGATATCGAAGTCGGGCATCGACACGCGTTCCGGGTTCAGGAAGCGCTCGAACAGGAGGTTGTACGGGATGGGGTCCACGTCGGTGATGCGCAGCGCGTAGGCCACCAGGCTGCCGGCGCCGGAGCCACGGCCCGGGCCCACGGGGATGTTCATCTTCTTCGCCCAGTTGATGAAGTCCTGGACGATGAGGAAGTAGCCGCTGAACCCCATCTTCTGGATGACGCCAATCTCCAGCGCCAGCCGCGCCTGGTACTGCTCGCGGTCGATGGGGTACGTGACGGTGGCCGCCAGCTCCTTGAAGCGCTCGCGCAGGCCCTCGTACGCCAGCTCCGCCATGAAGCTGTCCGGCGTGTGGCTGTCCGGCACCTTGAAGGTGGGCAACATCGGCTTGCCCAGCTTGAGCTCCAGGTTGCACTGCTCGGCGATGCGCTGGGTGTTGTGGACCGCCTCGGGCGTGTCCTTGAAGAACTCCAGCATCTCCGTGGGGCTGGTGACGTAGAGCTTGTCCGTGGAGTGCTTCATGCGCTTGCCGTCCGCCAGCGTCTTGCCGCTGGCGATGCACATGAGCAGTTCGTGGGCCCGCGCGTCCTCGCGCTTGATGTAGTGCGCGTCCGCAGTGGCGCACAGCGGGATGTCCAGGTCGCGCGAGAGCTGCTTGAGGTTCTCGTTCGCCTTGTCCTGCTCCGGCATCCCGTTGGACTGCACCTCCAGGAAGAAGTGCCCCGGGTCGAAGATGTCCTTGTACTCCTGCGCGGCGCGGCGGGCGTGGTCCATGTCGCCGCGGAAGCACGCGCTGGTGACTTCACCACCCAGACAGGCGGTGAGCGCGAACAGGCCCTTGCTGTGCTCGGCGAGCACCTTCTTGTCGATGCGCGGGTGGTAGTAGAACCCGTGCATGTACGCGGTGGAGGAGAGGTAGCGCAGGTTGGCGTAACCCTCCTCGTTCTTCGCCACCAGGATGAGGTGGTGGGAGACCTTCTCGGAGCGGTCCTCACGCCCCTTGGGTCCGGCGACGTAGGCCTCCATGCCCAGAATCGGCTTGATGCCGGCATCCTTCGCCTTCTTGTAGAAGTCGATGGCGCCGAACATGTTGCCGTGGTCCGTCACGGCAACGCTGCTCATCCCCTTCTCCTTCACCGTCTTGATGAGGTCCTTCATCCGGATCGCCCCATCGAGGAGCGAGTAGAGGGTGTGCAGGTGGAGATGGGTAAAGGACATAAGCGCGTTCCGCTCCTGGAGGCCGGGGTGCAACCGAACACCGAACACTAGGGCCGTGCTCCCCTGCTCGCCAGTCCAGTGTTGCCCCTGGCGGAGCAGCGCGGGGGAAGCCGGAAAATCGGCCTCTTGCGGCGTTCCGCCATGAGCGGAAGCCCTGGACGGAACGCTAACGGCCCTCCCTTCCCACCGCCCGTCTCCGTGGAAATCACGATGGGTCCAACCCCCAGGCGCCGGGACGTGGCTCCTGGGCCGGTGAGCGCACGGGCGGCTTCATACTTCTTCACGCCTCGTACAAGTCCCAGCAACGGCGGGCCGGCACATTGCCACCGTCGCCGCGAGGGGTGGCGACTTCACGTGGAGCCGTCCGCGCTCCACCCAGGAGAAGGCCATGATGAAGAGGTTCGCCGTCGTCGGTTCCGCGATGCTCGCTGTCGCGCTGCTCAGCGGCTTCGCGCTGCGGGGAGGCCCCCGGTGGGGCAAGGACCCAGAGCGCGTGAAGCAGTTGGTGACGTGGAAGCTCGACGACAAGCTGGACACGCTGGACGCCACGGAGTCCCAGCGTCAGTCCATCCACGCCGTGAAGGACCGACTGTTCTCCGACGGGGTGCAGTTGATGCAGGAGCACCGCGCGGTGCGCGAGGAGGCCTTCCAACAGCTCGCGTCGGACACGCCAGACCGGCAGAAGCTCCACGCCCTGGTGGACGCGCGCATCGAGGCCATGCGCGCCTTCGCTCACCAGGCGACAGACGCCGCCCTGGAGGTCCACGGCACGCTGACGCCGCAGCAGCGCCAGGCGCTGGCCGAACAGTACCGCGAGCACGTAGGCCCGTAGTCCGCGCGCACGCCACCGTGGCGTCAGGACAGGTGGGGTGTGCGCTTGCGGGAAAGGGTGGGCGGGGCGGCGGAGCACGGCTAGTTTAGGTGCGTGAATTACACCGACTACGCAAAGCGGATCCGCGCCCACGCCCAGGTCGCGGACATCTCCGAATACGGCCGCGTGACGGAGGGGGACCAGGACTACCCTCTCTTCCGGCTCGTCGTCCCGGGAGAGCGTTGGCTGGTCATCACCTCCGGTTTCCACGGAGAGGAGCCCGCCGGCCCCCTCACCCTGGCCGAGCACTTCCCGGCGGTGGCGGCGTACGCGGTGGAGCGCGGCGTGGGGCTGCGCGTCTACCCCTGCATCAACCCGTCCGGCTTCGAGGCGGGTACCCGGTACAACCGCAGCGGCGAGAAGCCCAACAACGACTTCCTCCGCTACGAAGTCGCCCCCGGGGAGTGGGTGGGCGAATTGAACGTCGCGCGCCCCTTCCTCCGCTGGGCCCTGTATGACGGAGGCCCCAAGGAGACGCGCGCGATCCGCAGCGAGCTGGCGCGCTATGCCGCTCCGGCCGCCGCGCTCGACATCCACCAGGACGACTACCTGGGCGGGGCGTCGACGTATGCGTACACCTTCGGAGACAAGGCCGCCTACCGCCCGCTGGTGGAAGCCAGCGCGAAGCACGTCGCGGTGGTGCGCAGCCAGAAGGTGGACGACCACAGCTTCACCGACGCGGACGGCCTCATCGAGTACCACGACGGCAGCGTCACCGACTGGTACGCGCGCCAGGGCGTGCCCTACACGGCCGCGCTGGAGACGACGACGCCGACACCGCGTGACGCCTGCGACGCGGTGAATCTCATCTGGATTCGCGGCTTCATCGACCTGGTGGCGCGCGGCGGCTGATGGCGGAGCACCGGGCGAAGCGACGGGCTACGGCGACCGCGCGTTGCCCACCCGCCGCGTCCACAGCGTGAGGAGGTTGCGGACCACCGCGCCATCAGGGACTGCCGCGCCGTCCGGCACGTCCACCTGGAGGCCCCGCGCGGCCAGCGGGGGAAAGAGGCTGGCCTCTCCGGGGGGCGTCAGCGGCACGGAGGCATCCGCGGGGCGGAAGCCGAAGGCCAGCGCGCGCTGCTGAACCGGCCGGCTGTGCAGATAGCGCAGCCACTCCAGCGCGGCCTCACGCTGGCGGGGCAGCACCCAGTCCCCGTCCAGCACCGCCGCCGGATGGTCGCTCCAGGACGTGAGCGTCGGGTACAGGACCTTCAGCGCCCCCCAGTTCCCCGGCGGTTGGGAGAGCTGGGCGATGGCCAGGTTCTCGTACACCACGGCGATGTCGTAGCGCGACGGGCCGAAGCGGACCATGTCCGCCATCAGCGCGCCCGTGGACTGCTCGAAGCGGCCCGTGCCCCGCTCCAACTGGCTCAGCCACGTCTGGAACCGCGGCTCCAGCAGGTCGGCCACCGTCAATCCGCTCTGCTTGCCGTAGAACTCCAACGACGCCAGCAGCAGCGCCTGGAGCCCGGAGTTGGAGCGCGTGGGGTCCGTGTGGCCCAGCTTCACGAAGCCCCACTCCGGCTGGCCGCCCACCGCCGGCCAGCCCTGGTCACTGGACACCGCGTCGTGGATGACCTTCCAGGACACCGCGCCCCCGCCGCTGGCGCGCAGGAGCACCTCCGCCCGGTCCTCCCACGCCACGAAGACGAGCGGCGTCTTCACCAACGGCCGCGGCGCCGCTTCGCCCTCCGAGGCGAACAGCGGCTCGCGCGTGGCGTCCGTGGCCCAGTCCGACTCCAGCATCCGCAGCACCGCGCTGTCGGCGGGGCTCCACACGGTGGGCCGCTCACGGCCTTCGAGGATGGCCCGCGCGGCCTCCAGCGAGCCCTGGCCCACCAGGTTCACCCGGATGAGCGGATGCGCCTTCTGGAAGTCCGCCGCGGCCTCCTCCACCCACGCCTTCTTCTCCGTGCTGTAGAGGAACGTGATTTCCGTCCGCACCGCGCGGGTGGAGACGGGCGCCTGCGCCGCGGGACGCGCCTCTTCCGTTCGCTCCGCGGCGCGCCGCGAAGACAGGTAGAGGGCCCCACCCAACGCAGTGAGCACCCCGATGATGATGAGGACCGCGGGCTTCATGGACCGGCTCGCACTTCTGGGAACGGGTGCTCTGCGCCTGAGCATCCTTGTAGGCAACCTCCGCGACGCCGTACAGGGGCGGCACGCCCGCCTGGGCCCCGGGCCTGAAACCCGAAGTGTCCGCCTCTGCACGTTTGTTTGAACACAAATGACATGCCAGAATGGGCGGATGACGCCAAACATTCGGCAGCTCGTGCTTGCGGGCCTGGGCACGGCGCTGAGCGCGTGCGCGACCAAGCCCGCTCCTCCGGTGGAGCATTATTCGCTCGGTATGTCCCGAGCGGAGTACCGGGACTACAAGAAGGCGAAGGCGGACCCCTGTGCGTCCTCGGAACCGCGGTGGCTGGCGGACGAGCTGACGACCGTGAATGGAACCATGGCCCGCTTCCTCAGAGAGACGGAGAACCTCTCCAAGCTGGACGCGCCGGACCACGCTCGCCAACTGGCGATGATGCGGGAGGCCACCGGCTCACTTCCGCCCCTCATGGAGGTGCACCGCTACACGCTCAACCGCCTGAAGGAGTGCGGCTTCCGCAACACCGGGGCCTTCCCGGAGATTGCCCGTCGTGGCCAGGAGCTGCTGACGGAGGTGGATGCCCGGCTGGAAGAAGGGCCCAAGGTGCTGGCTGCCGTGGCACTGAAGGATGCCCGCCGGCAGTGGCGCGAGGAGATGCCCGAGCGGGAGGAGGCCGCCCGCCGCACCTGGTGCCCGCCCAACCCCCAGGTGGGGCAGACGGACCTGTTCTACGCGCGGCAGGAGGTGGACGGCCGCAAGCTGTGGCGCTTCTGCGACGGACACCTGGTGGAGCAGCGCGCCGAAGGTGAGCCCGTGCTCGTGCAGCCCGACAACCTGTCGTGGCGCATGCGCCGGCGCATCAAGCCCCAATCCTACCTGGATGCCGCGCGCGCCTATCCGACGGCGGAGATGGACCGTCAGCCCGACAGCGTCCCGTCCTCGGGCCAGGGCGCCGCCAAGAAGTCGTCCGCGCCCAGCGACGGCGGCCCGGGCTAGCCCACCGCCTCTCGCGGAGCGCGTGGGGCACTCCCACGCGCTCCTGAAAGCCAGCGACGCTGGCGCCTCACGCCTCCAGGCGGGCCAACCGGCTGGCCAGGTGCGCGTCCTTTGAGGCATCGATGGACTGGGCCCAGGTGGCCAGCGAGCCGCCGCTGGAGGACAGCTGTTCCTCCACGTGCGGCCGCAGGCGCGTCCACCGCTTGCTCCACCCCTCCTCGGAAGGCGCGCCCGCCTGACCGGGGCGCTCCGCCAGCAGCATGCCCATGCGCAGCGCCAACTCGGGCTGCCCCAGCGCCGACGCCTGCCGGGCCACGGTCGTCGCGGCGGGGACGGCATCCGGCGCGGCGAGCCACACCTCGGCCGCGCGGGTGAAGGCAGCCACGTCCAGTTCGCCCAGCAACGCAAGCGCGTGCCGCAGCGGGAGCCGGCCATCCTTGTTCGGAGCGACGACGCGCTCCATCAACGCAGTAAAGGTGCCCGCCAGCTCCGAGTGGGCCGCGGGGTCCACGCCGCCCAGGGCCCGCAGCGCGCGCTTCGCACGCCGGGCCCGCGACGTCACCTCCCAGCTCCGCCACCCCAGCCGGGCCCGGAGCGCGGCCAGCGCCTCGGCGGCGGCCTTCAGCGACTCGGGCGTGGGCGTGGCCGCGGGCACGCGGCGGGGAAGCTCCGCCTTCTTCGGCGCGGGCGGTGGCGCGGACGCGGGCGCGGCCTCTGCGGCGCCGCCCTCCGTCACCTCGAGGTAACCCTCGCGCAGCTTCTCAGCGACCTTCTTCTCGTATTCCTTCCGGGCGCCGGCTTCGTCCGCGAAAGCCTTCTCCCGCCGCTGACCGGCGGTGCCGATGCGGCCGAAGGTGACGATGAAGGTGTTGCCCTTGAGCTCCGGCTCCCAGAACTTGGAGCTGGAGCCTTCCACGAACTCGAACCTTCGCATGCCTCAGAGCATACGCGACGCCGTGCTCTGATGCTCCGCCTTCATCTCCCGGAGCCCTTCTTCACGGGAGCGGCGGCCCTCGTACCCCAGCTCCCGGCGGGCCTTGTCGTCTCGCACCGTCACCTCCCGCCCCATGAGCAGCACCTCGGTGCGGGTGAGCGGAGGCCTGCCGCCCAGGCCGAAGGTGCCCCACAGCAGGTCCCCCACCGTGGCCACCGTCGCGGCCACGCCATATGGCAGGGTGCGCTCGCCCGCGACCACGCCCTGCGTCGCGAGCATGGCGGTGATGAAGCCCCGGAACTCCACGGGTTCCCCGTCGGTGAGGAAATAGGCCTCGCCGCCGCGGCCCTTCTCCGCCGCCAGCAGCATGCCCTCCACGCAGTTGGCCACGTGGCAGGTGGACGTCAGGTAACGGCCGCCGCCGAACCACCGGAAGCGCCCGGTCCGCACCGCCTCCTGGAACTGCGGCAGCAGCGACGTGTCACCGGCGCCCCAGATGAAGCGGGGACGCACCGCCACGGTGACGAAGTCCGGCGCATTCACGCTGAGCACCCGGCGCTCCGCCTCGCTCTTGGTGGAGGGGTAGTCGCCAATGGGGCGCTCGGGCAGGGGCATCGTCTCATCCACCCGCTCCAGGGGCGAGCCATCCGCCAGCACCGCCTCCGTGCTGACGTGGACCAGCCGCTTGACGCCCGCGGCGCGCGCCGCCTCCAGCACCCGCTCCGTGCCGCGCACGTTCGTCTCGTAGAACTCGCTGCGCGCGCCCCAGCTCTTCACCACCGCGGCGCAATGGAAGACGGTGTCACAGCCCTCCATGCCGGCCTTCAGCTTCTCCACGTCCGACAGGTCGCCCTCGAAGGGCTCCCCGCCGGCCTCCGTCACCGAGGCCAGTGCCGCGGCCGAGCGCGCCAGGGCCCGAGCGGGCGTCCCGCGCACCTTCAGCGCGGTGAGGAGGTGCCTGCCCACGAAGCCTGAACCACCGGTGACGAATGCCCGCATTGCCTGCACGCTCCTGTGAAGGACTGCTTGCGCTCCTAGCACTCCCGCGCCGGGCCCGATAGAGCGCCCGGCCCGGGTCAGAACATGTCGCGCAGGGAGGGCGGCGCCCCGGCGAAGAGACTGCCCGCCGCGCGCACCGAGGCATCATCACCCTCCAGCGCGCCCATGGCCCGCAGCGACGCCGCGGACAGGTGGCCGGTGTAGAGCGGCGCCAGGTACCGCACGTGCAGCCGCAGGCCGCCGTCGCCGCCACGGCGCACGCGCGCCTGACCGTCCGAGACCTCCAGCACGAAGCGGCCCTGGTTCTCCGGGAAGAGGTCGTCCTCGACGTCCAGATGGAGGGTGCCGGAGAGTCCCTCCGGCCAGCCGCGCGCCTCCAACGCGGAGGCCACGTCCAGCACCCGCACCATCCAGTGCGTGGCCTGCTTCACCGCGTACGTCTGCTCGCGAAGCAGCAGGAGCAGCGGGTCGTCCACGCCGCCGTACCAGAAGACATCCGTGGCCAGGGAACGGTGGTCCCCCAGGAAGCTCAGAATCCTCCGCGCCGCCGCGGGCGTATGGGCCACGACGTCGGTGAGGAACAGCTCCTGATTGAAGTCCTTGAGCTGCCGACGGATGACGTAGAGGTAGCCCTCCACACCGGCGCTGCCCTCCACCAGGTAGCCATGTGCCACCTCGCCACGCATGTTGCGGACGCGACCCCATGAGAAGTCCCCGCGGTCCAGCCAGCCCGGCCGGTGACGCGCGTGGCGCTGGTAGCTCAGGACGATGGCCTGCGTGTCCTTCTCCTCGATGGCCCGGAGCGACAACGTCCGCTCACTGAAGTCCAGCGATGGGACCTGGATGCGAATCTCCTGCCGCGTGCCCGCGTGCTCGTACCCCACGCGCCGGTAGAGCGGCTGCGTCGCGGGATAGAGCACCGACAGCGGAGCGCCCGTCGCGCGAGCCTCGCGCAGCAGGTGCTGCATCAGTCGCGTGGCGGTGCCGCGTCCCCGGTGGACGGGAGACACGCCCACGCCGCCCACGCCGATGACGGGCACGCTGCGCCCGCCGTACCACTGCCCCATGCGGATGAACACGAGCGTGGCCGCCACCTCGCCGCCCTCGCGCAACAACCGCAGGTCCGGCCTCGACGCTCGCTGCACCCAGGCGGCGGTATCGGCGGGTGACAGGGCATACGACTGCATCATGATGTCCGCGACGGCGGCCATCTCACGTTCGTCTCGCGGCGGTCCGAAGTCGCCAGGCTGCGTCTCCACGCACATCTCCGTTCCCCGATGGCGCACGCAGGCGCCGCTCGGCCGGCCGCATTCTCAGGACGGCCCGGCCTGCCTGTCGAGCCACAATCCACGGCCAGGCAGGCCCGTGCGCCCACGTCCGGACAGCAGGTGCGACGTGAGGATGCGCCTCCCGGGCCCGGCGAACAGGCCCACCGCGTCCACACGACGCGTGTGGTGGCTTCGTCACCCGAAGGCGACACGGCTGGTATCCTCGCCGCCATGAAGCGCCCTACCGAGCCCGACGCCCCCGTGATGCCGTCGCTGCTCGTCTTCGCCGTCGCGGTGCTCCTCTTCGGCTCTCCCCTGCGCCGACTGTGGCTGGCGGAGGGCGCGCCGGGGTACCTGCCCTTCGCAGTGTGGCTGGGCGTCATCCTCCTGGGCGGCTGGGCGGCGCACCGGAGTCGTGCCCCATGACGCTCGAGCTCGGCTCGCTCGTCGCCGCGTCCGTCGCCTACCTGCTGGTGCTCTTCCTGGTGGCCTACGCGGCGGAGCGAGGCGCCATCCCCGCGCGCATCACCCAGCATCCGCTCGTCTACGCGCTGGCCCTGGGTGTGTACGCCACGTCGTGGTCCTACTTCGGCAGCGTGGGCTACGCGGCCCGGCATGGCTTCCGCTACCTGGGCATCTACCTGGGCGTCACCCTGGCGTGCCTGCTGATTCCGGTGCTGTGGCGCCCGCTGCTGCGCCTGTCCCGCGAGTTGCAGCTCACGTCGCTAGCGGACGTGCTGGCCTTCCGCTACCCGGGGCAATCCACCGGCACGGCGGTGACGCTGTTCCTGCTGGCGGGCAGCCTCCCCTATCTGGCGCTCCAGGTGCGGGCCGTCGTCGAGTCCGCGCGCGTGCTCAATCCCTCCGCGTCTCCCACGCTGGTGGGCCTGGGCTTCTGCGCGGTCCTCACCGTCTTCTCCGTCCTCTTCGGCGCACGGCACCTCACCCCGCGCGAGCGGCACGAAGGCCTGATGCTGGCCATCGCCTTCGAGTCCGCGGTGAAGCTCGTCGCCCTGGTGGCCGTGGGCGTCTGGGCGGTCTCCAACGTGTTCGGCGGCGTGGACGGGCTGCTGGCCTGGGTCGACGCGCATCCAGAGGCCATCGACGCACTTCAGCGCCCGGCGCGAGATGCCTCCTGGTCACCGCTGCTGGTGCTCTCTTGCGCGGCCGCGTTCCTCACGCCGCGCAGCTACCACGTGGCCTTCACCGAGGCCCCGGAGCGAGAGGGACTGGCCACCGCCACCTGGGCCTTCCCGCTGCTGTTGCTGGTGATGAACCTGGTCGTCCCCGTGGTGCTCTGGAGCGGCGAGGCGCTGGGACTGCCCTGGCCCGCGGACTTCCACGTGCTGGCGGTGCCCGCGTCACGCGGCGCCACGTGGCTGGCGCTGGGTGCCTTCCTGGGCGGCGTCTCCGCGGCCAGCGCCATGGTCATCGTCACCACGCTGGCCCTGGCGCCCATGTGCCTCACGCACCTGGTGCTGCCCCTGGGCTACGCACGCGGGCAGCCGAATCTCTACGGCTGGCTGCTGTGGGCGCGCCGGCTGCTCATCGGCATCATCATCCTGGCCGGCTACGGCTTCCACTGGCTGCTGAACATTCGCGGCACGGGACTGGTGGACCTGGGGCTGGTGTCCTTCGTCGCGGTGGCGCAGTTCATCCCGGGCGTGCTGGGGCTGCTGTTCTGGAAGCGTGCCACACGCGCCGGGCTGCTGACGGGCCTGGTGGCGGGCGCCAGCCTGTGGTTCCTGACGCTGGTGGTGCCCCTATGGGCGTCGCCGGGCGTCGTCGCGTGGACGCACCGCATGGCGGCGCTGCTCGGGTTCTCCGACAGTGAGCCCTGGGGCTTCGCCACCTTCGCCTCGCTCACGCTCAACGGGCTGGCCTTCATCGGCGTGTCGCTGGCGACGCGTCAGTCCGCCGAGGAGGCAGAGGCCGCGCGGGCCTGCACACGCGAGGAGGCCGCGCCCGCCGCGGGTGGCGTGGTGGCGGGCTCGCCCGACGAGTTCCGCCGCAAGCTGGCCCCCCTGCTGGGTGAGGAGGCCGCGACGGCGGAGGTGGACCGGGCGCTGCAGTCCCTGTCGCTGCCGCAGGACGAGCGCCGGCCCTCCGAGCTGCGCCGCCTGCGCGACGGCGTGGAGCGAAACCTGTCGGGCCTGCTGGGACCCGTGCTCGCACGGATGACGGTGGAGGAGGCGCTGCGGCTGGAGCCCGGCGCGCGCACGGCCCTGGCCGAACAACTCCGCTTCGTCGAGGAGCGCCTCCGCGACGCGAGGGGACTGCAAGGCCCGGTGCCCGCGCTGGAGGCCGTGCGCCGCTACCTGCGCCGCATCCTGGAGGACCTCCCGGTGGGCGTCTGCGCGGTGGGGCCGGATGGTGAGGTCGTCATCTGGAACGCGACGCTCGAGCAGCTCTCCGGCGTGCCGGTGGACACCGTGCGCGGCCATCCCCTGGAGGCCCTGCCCGCCCCCTGGGGCCCGCTGCTGTCCGGTTTCGCCAGCGGTGTGGACGGAGACACGGAGACGCGTGTCACCGTGGCGGGCGTCGAGCGCATCCTCCGGCTGCACCGCTCGCGGCTCTCCCCCGCGGAGCAGGGCACGGGCACGTCCGAGGGCATGGCCCTCCTGGTGGAGGACTTCACGGCACGAAAGGCCGTGGACGCGCGCATGGCGCATCAGGACCGGCTGGCCTCGCTGGGGCGCGTGGCCGCGGGCGTGGCCCATGAGATTGGCAACCCGCTGACGGCCATCGCCAGCCTGACGCAGAACCTCAAGTACGAGCTGGAGGACCCGGCGGCGGTGCAGGAGCGCGCGGGGCTCATCCTCCAGCAGTGCCGGCGCATCGACGCCATCGTCCGGACGCTGGTGGGCTTCAGCCACGAAGGCACGGTGGGCGGACAGGCGCGGCCCTTCACGCGCGTCGCGGTGGCGCCCCTGCTGAGCGAAGCCGTGCAACTGGCGCGGCTGGCGCGCAAGCAGCATGGGGTGAGCTTCGAGCATCGCTGTCCAGAGGGCCTGGAGGTGCAAGGCGACGCCCAGCGGCTGGAGCAGGTGCTCGTCAACCTGCTGACCAACGCGATGGACGCCTCACCCGAGCACGGCGTGGTGGAGTTGGAAGCGGACATCGACGGTGGCGCGGTGCGCCTGCGCGTCATGGACCGGGGACACGGGATTCCCACCGAGCTGGCGCAGCGCGTGTTCGAGCCCTTCTTCACCACGAAGGGCCCCGGCGAGGGAACGGGCCTGGGCCTGGCGCTCGCGGCGGGCATCGTCCGAGAGCACGGCGGAACGATGCAGGTGGACAAGCGGCAGGGGGGAGGGACTAGCGTCGTGGTGAGCCTTCCGGAGCCACGCCGGATGGAAGCCAGCGTGAACCCCGAGCGGGAGGCCCCGGCATGAGCCGCATCCTGGTCATCGAAGACGAGCCCATCATCCGCACGGAGCTGCGCCGGCTGCTCGTGCGCGCGGGGCACGACGTGTCCGAAGCGGGCTCCGTGCACGAGGCATCGAGCGACTACCCGCTGGACTCGTTCGACCTGGTGCTGTCGGACCTGCGCCTGCCGGGCGCCCCGGGGACGGACATCATCTCCATGTGTCCAGGCGTACCGGTGCTCATCATGACCAGCTACGCCACCGTGAAGTCGGCGGTGGACGCGATGAAGCTGGGCGCGGTGGACTACATCGCCAAGCCCTTCGACCACGACGAGCTGCTGATGCAGGTGGAGCGGGTGCTGCGCGAAGGCCTGCTGACGCGGCAGAACGCGGCGCTCAAGCGCGAGGTGGAGCAGGCCCACCCCGTCAGCGGCATGGTGGGCAACAGCGCCGCGATGCGCGAGGTCTTCGAGCGCGTCCGCAAGGTGGCGCCCTCTCCCGCCACCGTGCTGGTGCTGGGCGAGTCCGGCACGGGCAAGGAGCTGGTGGCGCGGGCCCTCCACGCCCAGAGCCCCCGGGCGGACGGGCCGCTGGTGGCGGTGAACTGCGCGGCCATTCCCGAAGGTCTGCTGGAGAGTGAGCTGTTCGGCCACGAGAAGGGCGCCTTCACCGGCGCGCAGGCCGCGCACCCGGGGCTCGTGGAGGCGGCGCACGGCGGCACGCTCTTCCTGGACGAGATTGGCGAGCTGCCCGCCCCCGCGCAGGCGCGCCTGTTGCGCATGCTCCAGGACGGCGAAGTGCGGCGAGTGGGCGCGACGCGGCCCCGCAAGGTGGACGTGCGCATCGTCGCGGCGACCCACCGGGACCTGCCCCGCCGGGTGCAGGAGGGCTCCTTCCGCCAGGACCTCTACTTCCGCCTGCGCGTGGTGGAGATCCGCCTGCCGCCGCTGCGGGAGCGCACGGAGGACGTGCCCGCACTGGCCAGGCACCTGCTGGAGAAGGCGAGCCGCAAGCTCGGCCGCCCCACGGCGAGCCTGTCTCCCGAGGCCCTGGAAGCGCTCACCTCCCATCCCTGGCCGGGCAACGTGCGCGAGCTGGAGAACGCGCTGGAGCGCGCCGTCATCCTCGCGGATGGTCCGGTGGTGACAACGGGACTCCTGGCGCTGGAGCTGCCCGACACGGCGGACAGCTTCGGAGCGTCCACCGAATCCGCCGACACGGGCCCTGCCGCCGCCGAGGAAGCCAGCGCCGCCTCACCGGACTCCATGGAGGAGTACTTCCGCCGCTTCGTCATGGAGCACCAGGAGCACATGGGCGAGACGGAGCTGGCGAAGCGCCTGGGCATCAGCCGCAAGGCTTTGTGGGAGAAGCGCCAGAAGCTGGGCATCCCTCGCACGCGCGCCTGAGGCACGGCGCCTGCGCACCTGTCCACTGCCCTCCAGTGCTGGAAGCCCGTCCGCCAGAGGCGCCGCCCCGGCACGGCGGAACGCCTGCCGCGCCCCATCGCTAGGATTTCCGCCAACACACCGTTGGGGGGAGCTCATGGCAGACAGCGTGCCTGTGATTGGCAGTGGGGCTGGCAATCGCGCGGGGGACGTCGTTGGCGTCATTCCTCGCGCGGAGTACGGGCGGATGGTGGTGCTCACCACGGTCATGCCCATTGCTGTCATCGCCACGACGTGGTTCCTGCCGCCGGGATGGAACCTGCTCGGAACGGCCGCCATGCTCACCGGCTTCCTGCTGGTGTTGGGCAAGGCCATCGCGGGCGTGCCGCTGGCGCTGCTCATCAGTGAGCGCAACCTGATGAGCCTCTCCCGATTCCAGGCGCTCGTGTGGACCGTGGTGGTGATGGCGGGCTACCTGACGATGACGCTCTCCCGCGTGAAGTCGGGCGCGCCCAACGCCGTGGGGGTCGACATCCCCCAGGAGCTCTGGATTGCCATGGGCATCTCCACCACGTCCCTGCTGGGCACACCGCTGGTGCTGGGCGGCAAGCGTGCGCGCAGCCCGGACGAGAAGCTGGTGCAGAACACCTCCGTCCAGCTCGCGGAGGCCCCCGCGGACATCGACGCGCACCGCCAGGGCGTGCTCTACGCCAACGCGAACATGACGGACGCGCGCATGGCGGACATGTTCCAGGGAGACGAGGTGGGCAACACCGCGCACATCGACCTGGCCAAGGTGCAGATGTTCTATTTCACGCTCATCGCCGCGGTGGGCTACTTCATGGACGTGGCCATGTCGGTGGCGCGCGGGACGACCCACGCGATGCCCGCCCTGTCGCAAGGCATGCTCGCCCTGCTGGCCATCAGCCATGGTGGATACCTGCTAGGAAAGACAGGCGACCACTCGAACTCCAAGCAGACCTGACGCCGCGCGCGAAGCGTTACGACGCAGCGCATGAAGCGTTACCGCGGTAACGCGAACGTCACCTTCGGTAACGTCCTGACGCGTCGAGCCAACCTGCAACGTCTTGAATCTCCGAGCGCGGCGCGTTGGCAGACACGTTGCTCAGTGCTGGGGCATGCGCACTGCCCCCGCACGCATGCTGTCGTTCATGGCCGCGCTCGCGGTCCTGCTGTCAGCCACGCCGTCGAGCGCATTCAAGATTCCCATCAGCGAGGAGTCCTACCTCAACGTCGCCATCCTCCTGCAGCCGCAGCTCCAGATTGTCGACAAAGGCGCGCCGTCCGGCGGCCCCAGCTCCGACATGTTCCTGCGGCGCACGCGCCTGCTCGTCTTCGGCCACGTCACCCAGAAGCTGTCGTTCTTCGCCGAGACGGACCAGCCCAACTTCGGCAAGAACGGCGACTGGAACGTCGCGTTCTTCGTCCAGGACGCGTTCATCTCCTATGAGGTGGCGGAGAAAGTCTGGATTGACGTGGGCATGCTGCTGCCGCCGCTGACGCGCCATGTCCTCCAGGGCGCCGTCGCGTTGCAGGCAGTGGACTACCACTCCAGCCTGGTCCGCTGGGCACCTGGCGTGGGCAAGGTGTGGCGGGACATCGGCGTGCAGGTCCGCGGCTTCGCCGGCCCCTTGGGGTTCCGGGCCGCCATCTTCAATGGCGTCAACGGCAAGACGACCCCGGAGGGCACCGTGCTCAACCCGGACGATTTACCTCGCGTCACGGCGATGGCGCGCTGGAACTTCTTCACGCGCGAGGAGGACCTCTTCTTCCAAGGCATCTACTTCGCCTCCGAGCCGCGCTTGTCGGTGGGCATCGGCGCCGACTACCAGCCCAAGGCGGTGGCCACCGAATCCGGTCTCCATGACGCGTTGGGCACGGCCGCGGACGTGTTCCTCGACGTGCCCCTGGCGAACGACCAGGAGTTCGTCTTCAACGCCACCCTCTTCCACTACCGCCAGGGCTTGGACAACCCGCAGAGCGGCACGGGCTTCTACGCGGAGACGGGCTGGCGCTTCGGCAAGTTCCAGCCGCTCATCTCCGGCGAGTACTTCAACGCGCGCGTGGCGGGCCAGGACCTGCTCGCGCTCAAGCCCGGCTTCAACATCTGGTTCCAGAAGCACACGCTCAACCTCCGGACAGAGGTCGCCGTCGCGTGGACGGGCGACATCTCCCAGGCCCGTGCCGCGGTGACAGGCACGAGCCAGCTGCAGCTCTTCTACTAACCCTCCTCCACTCCCAAGGAAGCCAACGATGGCCCAGACGCAGGACGCGCTCATTCCCACGAAGGACGCCTTCAGCCGCAAAGCCCACGTGAAGAGCCTGGAGGACTACCAGCGCAGCATCCAGCAGCCCGAGGCCTTCTGGAGCGAGATGGCCGAACAGCTCACCTGGTTCCACAAGCCAGACGCCATCATGGACCTGAACGCGGAGCAGGTGGACTTCTCCTGGTTCGGCGGCGGCAAGCTCAACGCGGCCTACAACTGCATCGACCGGCACGCCACGGAGCGCCCTGGCAAGGTCGCCATCCTCTGGGCGAAGAACGAGCCGGGCGAGTACGAGTCCATCACCTACCGCGACCTCCAGCACCACGTGGGCCGCGTGGCCAACGTGCTGAAGGCGCACGGCGTGCGCAAGGGCGACCGCGTCTGCATCTACCTGCCCATGGTGCCGGAGCTGGCCTACACCATGCTCGCGTGCGCGCGCATCGGCGCGGTGCACTCCGTGGTGTTCGCCGGCTTCTCATCGGAGGCCCTGCGCGAGCGGATTCTCGACTCCGGCGCCAAGGTGCTCATCACCGCCAACGAAGGGCCGCGCGGCCCGAAGTTCGTGCCCACCAAGGCCATCGCGGACGAGGCCGTGGAGGGCCTGTCCCTGGTGGAGTCCATCCTCGTGGTGCGCCGCACGGGCAAGGAAGTGCCCATGCTCGCCGGCCGCGACTACTGGCTGGACGCGGAGATGGCGAAGCACCGCGGCGTCTGTCCCGCGGAGTGGATGGACTCCGAGGATCCGCTCTTCATCCTCTACACCTCCGGCTCCACGGGGAAGCCCAAGGGCGTGCTGCACACCACCGGCGGCTATCTCGTCTACGCGGCCACCACGTTCCGCTACGTCTTCGACATCCAGCCGGAGGACGTCTACTTCTGCGCGGCGGACCTGGGCTGGGTCACCGGCCACAGCTACATCCTCTACGGGCCGCTGATGAACGGCACCACCACGGTGATGTTCGAGTCCACGCCCACCTACCCGGACGCGGGGCGGCTGTGGCGCGTGGTGGACGACCTCAAGGCCACCATCCTCTACACCGCGCCCACCGCGCTGCGCTCGCTCATCAAGGAGGGTGACGCGTGGGTGAAGAAGTCCTCGCGCCAGTCGCTGCGACTCCTGGGCAGCGTGGGCGAGCCCATCAACCCGGAGGTGTGGCGCTGGTACCACGACGTCGTGGGCGAAGGCCGCTGCCCGGTGGTGGACACGTGGTGGCAGACGGAGACGGGCGGCATCCTGATTGCCCCGCTGCCGGGGGCCACGCCCACCAAGCCGGGCTCCGCCACCCTGCCCTTCTTCGGCGTGGAGCCCGTGCTGGTGGACGACGAGGGCCGCGTCATCGAAGGCAACGGCGTCAGCGGCAACCTGTGTCTGGCGCGCTCGTGGCCGGGACAGGCCCGCACGCTGTATGGCCACCACCAGCGCTTCAAGGAGACGTACTACGCGCGCTTCCCCAACCTGTACTTCACCGGTGACGGGTGCCGCCGCGACGAGGACGGGTACTACTGGATTACCGGCCGCGTGGATGACGTGCTCAACGTCTCCGGGCACCGCCTGGGCACCGCCGAGGTGGAGAGCGCGCTGGTGGCCCATGAGGCCGTCGCCGAGGCCGCGGTGGTGGGCTTCCCGCACGACCTCAAGGGCACGGGCGTGTGCGCGTTCGTCACGGTGAAGCCGGACTGGCAGGAGTCCGCCTCCGAGCAGATGGTGGGCGCGCTCAAGGAGCAGGTTCGGCATGTCATTGGCCCCATCGCCACGCCGGACCGGGTGGTGCTGGTCAACGGCCTGCCGAAGACCCGCTCCGGGAAGATTCTGCGCCGCATGCTCCGCAAGATTGCCTCGGGCGAGGTGGAGAACCTGGGTGACGCCAGCACCCTGGCGGACCCGTCGGTGCTCGACGAACTGCTCGCGAAGGCCACACCCCCACAGGCGAAGCGCTGACCGGAGGAGACATCCCATGTCCACGAATCCGAATGAGGAAGCGCTGGAAGCACTCGCGGCGGCGCGCTGGCGCGTGGCCGGCGTGCTCACCGTGACGACGCTGGTGGCGTACCTGGGCTTCATCCTGCTGGTGGCGTTCAACAAGCCGCTCATGGGGCAGCAGCTCGTCCCCGGCCTGTCCATTGGCATCCTGCTGGGCGCGCTGGTCATCGTCGCGGCCTGGGCGCTGACGGGCATCTACATGCTGTGGGCGAACGGGAAGTACGACCGCGCCCTGCACCAACTCCGCGGTGGGAAGTGAGGCAGGCATGAACCCCGCAGAAACGACGACGCAGCTCGGCCAGCCGAACGCGACGGCCATCCTGTTCTTCCTCATCTTCGTCGGCATCACCCTGGCGATTACGTACTGGGCGGCGCGCAAGACGAAGACGACCTCGGAGTTCTTCGCCGCGGGCGGCGGCGTGAGCGCGGCGCAGAACGGCTTCGCGCTCGCGGGTGACTACATGAGCGCCGCCAGCTTCCTGGGCATCGCGGGCCTGGTGGCCACGTCCGGCTTCGACGGGCTCATCTACTCCGTGGGCTGGCTGGTGGGCTGGCCGGTCGTGACGTTCCTCATCGCCGAGCCCCTGCGCAACCTGGGCAAGTACACCTTCGCGGACGTGGTGGCCTACCGGCTGAAGCAGACGCCAGTGCGCCTGTCCGCGGCGGTGGGCACGCTCACCGTGGTCAGCTTCTACCTGATTGCGCAGATGGTGGGCGCCGGCAACCTCATCCACCTGCTGTTCGGCCTGTCCTACGAGGCGGCGGTCGTCATCGTGGGCGCGGTGATGATTCTCTACGTCCTCTTCGGCGGGATGATTGCCACCACGTGGGTGCAGATCGTCAAGGCGGTGCTGCTGCTGGCGGGCGCCACGGGGCTCGCGGGCATGGTGCTGTCCAAGTTCGGCTTCAGCCCGCTGCGGCTCTTCAACGAGGCCGCCACCCAATACGGTGCGGAGGTGCTGGCACCCGGGAAGCTGGTGAACAACCCGCTGGAGGCCATCTCCCTGGGCGTGGCGCTGATGTTCGGCACCGCGGGCCTGCCGCACATCCTGATGCGCTTCTACACAGTGCCGGACGCGAAGGCGGCGCGCAGCAGCGTCTTCTACGCCACGGGGCTCATCGGCTACTTCTACCTCGTGACGTTCATCCTGGGCTTCGGCGCGTCCGTGCTGGTGGGCCGTCAGGCGATTACCGGCGTGGACAAGGGCGGCAACATGGCGGCGCCCATGCTCGCCGAAGTCGTGGGTGGCACGGGCTTCCTGGGCTTCATCTCCGCCGTCGCCTTCGCCACGATTCTGGCGGTGGTGGCCGGCCTGACGCTGTCCGGCGCGGCGGCGCTGTCCCACGACTTGTGGTCCAGCGTGGTGCGCAAGGGCCAGGCCCCCGAGGCGGAGCAGCTCAAGGTGGCCCGGCTGGCCAGCCTCTTCCTGGGCGTCCTGGCCATCATCCTGGGCGTGGCCTTCAAGGGGCAGAACGTCGCCTTCATGGTGGGTCTGGCCTTCGCCATCGCGGCGAGCGCCAACTTCCCGGCGCTGCTCCTGTCCATGGCCTGGAAGAAGTTCACCACGAATGGCGCGGTGGCCAGCATGCTGACGGGCGCCATCAGCTCGGTGCTCTTCATCTTCCTGTCCCCCACGGTGCAGGTGGACCTCCTGGGCAACACGTCCGCGCTGTTCCCCCTGCGCAACCCGGGCGTCATCACCATTCCCCTGGCCTTCATCGTGGGCGCGGCGGTGTCGCTGCTCTTCCCTGAGCACGAGTCCGCCGCCCGCTTCGCCGAGGTGAAGCACCGGATGCACGTGGGGGTGCCCCAGCCGGTTCCCGCGGCGGCCGCCGTGGCATCGAAGCCCGCGGATGGGCCGCCCCTCCCTGCCTCCACGGGCAGCGAGGCCAAGGCCTGAGGACGGGCGTTCCCCTGGGGCTCGGGTCGCCTACACTGGGCCCGTGTCCAACGCCTCAGAGCAGGGCCCCACCGAGGGCCTCCGCGGTCGGCTGCACGAAATCATCTTCGAGGCGGAGACGCCCGCGGGCAGGGCATTCGACGTCGGCCTCCTGTGGGCCATCCTCTTCAGCATCATCGCGGTGATGCTGGAGAGCGTCGCCTCGGTGCGGGCCCAGTACGGGAGCGTGCTGCTCGGCGTCGAGTGGTTCTTCACGGGCCTGTTCACCCTGGAGTACCTGCTCCGGCTCTTCTCCGTCAGCAAGCCGCTGCGTTACGCCCGCAGCTTCTTCGGGCTGGTGGACCTGCTGGCGCTCCTGCCCACCTTCCTGAGCGTGATTCTCCCCGGGGCGCAATCCCTGCTGGTGATTCGGGTGCTGCGGCTGCTGCGCGTCTTCCGCGTGCTCAAGCTGACGCACCTGCTCGGACAGGCGGAGGTACTGCTCACCGCGCTGCGCGCCAGCCGCCCGAAAATCACCGTCTTCCTGGGCACGGTGCTGACCATCGTCGTCATCATGGGCGCGCTGATGTACGTGGTGGAGGGCCGGGAGAATGGCTTCGACAGCATCCCCCGCGCCATGTACTGGGCCATCGTCACCGTGACGACGGTGGGCTTTGGCGACATCACCCCCAAGACAGTGCCGGGGCAGTTCATCGCCTCCATTCTGATGGTGATGGGCTACGGCATCATCGCGGTGCCCACGGGCATCGTCTCCGTGGAGCTGGCCGCCGCCACGCGGCACGCGGTGGACAACCGGGCGTGCCCCGCCTGTGGCCAGCAGGGGCATGACCTGGATGCGCATTTCTGCAAGCACTGCGGTCACGGGCTGTAGCAGGCGATTGAAGACGTCTGCACTGGGGGGCATGGCGGACGCCCCCCAGTACTCTCGACGACCTTGAATGGTAGCCGGAGGTAGCGGGCCGCCCAGCGATGTATGCAATCACCAGCCGCGCCATTATCAGCAAGTTGTAGGGGTGTCGTCACTAGAGCCGGTCTCGAAATTGAGCGAGCAGGCATGAGAGCGGTGGCCGGGCCGCTGATCGACATAGAGGGGATGGCCATGTTCGAAGCTGACCGGTGGACCTGACTGATGAACAGTGGGGCCTGATTGAGCCGCTACTCCCCGCGCGGAAGCTGAAACGGGAGGACCGGCCTGGGCGAACGCCCACGCCCTCACGGGCGCTGTGGGACGGCACCCTGTGGATTCTGCGCACCGGGGCCCAATGGAGCGAGCTGCCGCGGGAGAAGTATCCGCCCTACAAAACGGTCCACCGCTGGTTTCAGGGCTGGGTAAGGGACGGTACTTTCCGCGCCGCCCTGCGAGCCTTGGCCCTGGACCTCAAAGAGCGCGGAGGATTCGACCTGGAGGAAGGCTTCGTCGACGCGCACATCGCCTCGGCGAAAAAGGGGGGTCCTGCGTCGGGAAAACGAAGCGGGGCAAAGGAACGAAGGTCATGGCAGCTGCAGACGGCGCTGGTCTTCCTCTCGCCATTGGCGCGGCAAGCGCTTCTCCCCACGAAACCAAGCTCCTCGAAGCCACCCTCGACGAGAGCCTCATCGACGAACTTCCCGAGCGGCTCATCGGCGACAAAGCCTATGACGCTGACAAGCTCGACGAGCGATTGTGGCATCAGCGGGGAGTGAAGCTGATTGCCCCACACCGTCGAGGACGCAAGACGAAGACGCAGGATGGGCGCGAGCTGCGTCGATACCGCCGACGCTGGAAGATGGAGCGGCTTTTCGCCTGGCTCCAGAACTTCCGGCGTCTCGTCACCCGCTATGAAGTGAAGGTGGAGAACTTCCTCGGCTTTCTCCACCTCGGCTGCATCCTCATCCTCTTGAGGCAATTCTGAGATCATTTCTAGCGTTCCGGTCTATGCCTACGCGCACAACAATCCGGCGTACTACACAGACCCTTCCGGCAAGGCAGTCCCTCTCCTCCTAGGCCTCGCGTGCGTCGGCGGTGTTTGCGAGGCGGCAGTCGCGACAGCTGCGGTTGGGGCGACCGTCACCACTGCCTATATCGCAGCCAAGGTCATGCCGTACCTGTCCGACGGCAGTGGAGAGGTGGCAACTCCCACCTTGGGAGAGTCTATCGGAAAGGGGCATGCACAAGACGATCATGAAGAAGATTTTGCAGAAATCGATGTCAGTAGAGAGGATCTTCCTCAGTTCATTGATGACGTGATTAAGAATGCAAAGGCGAAAGATGTCATTGACCTAAAGAGAGGGCGAACTGCATACATCGCCCCTGAGACGGAAACCGTTATGATTCACGATCCAAACCATCCTGACCTGGACACCGTCTTCAGGCCAAGAGACCGGGCCACCGGAGAATCCACCTTCACGGCCTACGTCGAGAAGCTTAAAAGAGAGTCGAAGAAGTAGCTGGACGAGCCCGGAATCTACCCATACTGCGAAGTTGTTGTAATTTGCGTGTAATCATGACGCTCCAAGCGCGATGTACCGAAGCCGAACTTGCAGTTCTGAAGGAGTTGACCGCGTACCTGCAGGTTCATGTTTGGACGGGGCCCGGCACTCCAGTCGAGCGACACCTCGCACTGTGGCAGAATCTTGCATTCAGTCTTGGTGAATACAGGGGCGGGATTGATGACTACATTTATTCTCTGCATTCCCGGGACAGGCTCGAGGTCATCATCAAAGAATCCCCAGGGCCTCACAACGAGTTGCTGCAGCGGTTGGTCAGCGAAGCCGATGAGACGTTCCGCAATGCTACCCGGGATGATGGAGGCCAAAGCCTGTCGGAATTCCTCATGCCGGCAGCGAACAGAGGTTGGTGGTACAGCCGCCGCCCGATCATCGGCCCACTGAATACTTATCTGGATGCGGGTGAAGCATAGCCACGAAGGATAAGAATTTGGATCTGTGGTTTCCGTGCGATGCGGAAGCGCCAAGCTCAGTCCAGGCGAACGCAGCCGCAAATGAGGCCTCGCGCGTATGAGTGAAACGGGGCCCTGGGAATTCCTCCCCAGCGCCCGTGACGTTGCGTCAGCGTCGCACTGCCCTGGAACCACATGGACGCCGCTCCCGCATCTGTTGCGCGGTGTCGCAACTTAGTTCAGGTATATCCGTCCGGCGAACGACGCGCCGTGAGGGATGGTTGGAGTAGCGGCAACGGCGGACGCTTCAATGCATGGCGAAGCAGGTGGAGAGGCCGGAGAGGGTCCGGGCCGAGGAAGCGTTCGAGGCCAGTGGGCAGACGTAGCGGCAGTCCGCGTCGGTGCGAGGTATACAGCTGAGCACGCTGCAGTCGTGGGTGTACCGCACGCAGGCGGCGGGCCATGACCTTGGCATGACCGGCTGTACACCGACATCCAAAGGATCGCCCACGGCATGAAGCAGCGACTGCCGTCAAAGGGACTGGCCCATGCGGTTCCCGTGAAAGCCCCAGCACGAGTCTGAGTCACCAGCCAATGCGTTACCGCCCTGCGCAGCGTGACGCCCGCCGAAGCGAGCCAGCGCCACAACAACACGCCTCATCTCGCCCCCATCAGAGCCAAGGACACGCACCGAGGGCAGGCAACATCTGCGACTCCAGGGCAGGTACGTTGATGCCAAGCGCACAACTCGCTGAAACACCAGCCAGAAAGCGGGTGCCAGACGTTCACCCCGCACCACGCCAAGTAGAATGCCGTTCCATGCCTCGCACCGCGCATAGGCCGCTGGAAGTGGATGAGGAGAAGCTCGTTCTTCAATTCCCCAGCCTGGACCGCAAGGCCGTGGGTGCGTTCTTCACGCCAGCGCCGCTGGCGGAACGCACACTGGCGCTTGCGCTCCAGCACGTGGGCGAAGGACCCCTCACGGTGGTGGACCCCTCCTGTGGAGCGGGGGCGTTCCTCACCGCCGCTTCGCGGCTGCGGCCCGGCGTCCGGCTCTGTGGCCTCGAGTTGGACCCCGAGGTCGCCCGCCTCTGCCAGGCCCGCGTGCCCGAGGCCACCGTGCGCGCGGGAGACGCGCTGCGAGACGGACTGGAGCCCCTGCTCGCCACCACTCCGCCGGACCACCAGGAGCTGTGGGTGGGCAACCCGCCCTACAACGGCACCTCCTCCGTGCTGAAGGACCCGCGCACCTATGCGCGGCTGCGCGCCCTGCTCCCCCTGGCGCTGATGCCTGGCACCAGCCTGCGAGACGACTTCGCCTTCTTCCTCCTGGTGGCCGCGCACCGGCTGGCCACCCGTCCCGGCGCGCTCGCCTTCATCATCCCCGCGAGCTTCCTCGACGCCTTCATGTACGCGCCGCTGCGCCAGTCGCTGCTGGAGACACTCTCCCTGCGCGAGGTGGTGGACCTGGGCCCCGGCGCCTTCGCGGGCACCCAGGTGCGGACCTGCATCACCGTGTGGAGCTCCCTCCCGGGCCCCCACCCCGCCCCGCGCTTCGAGCGGCGCGGCATCGGACAACACTTCACCCCCGAACCTCCCGAGTGGCGGCTCGCCCCCACCGCGCCCGAGGCCTCCGCCCTGGATGCCCGCTGGCGAGAGAGTGGAGAGCCCCTGACGCGGCTCGTCCCCGTCAGCCTCCCCGGCGTCAAGACACGCTTCGACGAGCTGCTGGTGGACGCGGACCCGGAGCGGCTCCTCACCCGCGTGAAGGACTTCGCGACCACGCCCGAAGAAGCCCTGCCCGAGTTCGCGAAGGCCCACGGCCTGCCCGAAGAGCTGCTGCCCAAGCTGCGCGCATTGAAGACCGGGCCACCGCTGGAGGTGGACGCCAGCTACGTGCGGCCCTTCTATCGCTACGGCGGCGCGCGCCACCGCGGCAGCGTGCCGCCCGAGGCCCGCGCCTACTGCTACCTGGACCGGCGGCTCGTCCCCCGCGGTGACCACCGGCTGCGCGGCCCCTATGACCCGCACCTGGGCGCGGTGAAGCTGCTCTTCAACGTGCGAGAGCTGCCCTTGTCGGCCGCGCTGCTGGAGGACGAAGGCTGCGTGCATGACCACCGCCACGCGCGCTTCGCCCCGCTCTACGTGCCGCAGCGCCTGCGCGACGAGGGCCTGGGCCTCACCCGGTCCGTGAAGACACGGGACGAACTGGGCCCGCTGGTGCCCAACCTCTCTCCCCGGGGCATGGCGTGGGCCGAACGCCTGGGCGGCCCCCTGCCCGCCTTCCAGGCCCTAGTCCGCTTCCTCAACGGGCCGGAAGTCCAGGGCATCTGGGCGCCCGCCTTCGGTGCCTCCCGCGTCGTGCCCGTGCCCCTCGCGGAGGAGTGAGCGCTACAAGGCAGATGGCTCGGATGCCCGCTTGCTTTCCCCTGCGGCGAGCACGAGCAACCGCTAGTGTCCACCTTCGCTCCGTAGCGCACGACCCCAGGAGGAAGACACACTCATGAAGATTCGAGCCCTGCTCACCGCCGCCGCACTGACCGCCGCCCTCCCCGCCCTGGCTCAGGAGGGCGCGGCCACGCCGCCGCCAGCGGACAAGAAGACGCCGCCCAAGGGCCAGACGGCCAAGGCCCAGGTGAAGGACTCCGAGGGCATGGACGTGGGCGAAATCACCCTCGAGCAGACCAAGCAAGGCATCCTCATCAAGGGCAAGCTGAGCAACCTGCCGCCGGGCCAGCACGCCTTCCACATCCACGAGGTGGGCAAGTGCGAGGGGCCCGCCTTCACCACGGCGGGCGGCCACTTCAACCCCAGCAAGAAGGCCCACGGCCTGCTGGCGCCCAAGGGCAAGCACCACGGCGACCTGCCCAACCTCTACGTGGCCCAGGACGGCACGGTGCAGTTCGACATTTTTTCGCAGAACGGCCTCACCGTGAAGTCGCTGTTCGACAAGGACGGCTCCGCGATGGTGGTGCACGCCAAGGAGGACGACTACCACACCGACCCGACGGGCGACGCGGGCGGCCGCATCGCCTGCGGCGTGGTGGAGAAGACCTAGTCCACCCCACGCGGGAAGCAACCCGGCCTCTCCCTCGCACTGGGAGAGGCCGCTGTCACACGTAGCCGAAGCGCCGGCGGGCGAACCACTCCGCGCCCAGCAGCGCGATGAGCGCCACCAGGTAGTACCAGCGGTCCCACAGCGGCTGATCCCTGGCGCGGCCCACCTCCACCACCGGCGGGTCCAGCAGCGGCACATCCGGAAGGCCGTCCAGCGGCAGCGTGTAGGACTTGCCGCCCGTCTCCTTCGCAATCTGCGCCATCAACTCCGGCCGCACGGACGCGTCCGACAGCTCGGGCCCCACGGCGCGCACGGCCACCGCGTCCTCGCCCTTGCCCAGGTCCGTCTCGCCCTTCTTCGCGGAGGCCAGCAGCTTGTAGGGCCCGGGCGCGGGGGGCTCGAACTCCAGCCGCACCACGCCGTCCGTCCCCGTGGTGCCCGTCTGCACCGCCACCGGCTTCTGCGTGGCGACGGAGAAGAGCTCCACCCGCACCTGCGCGTCCTGCGCCGGCTGGTAGTCCGCCATCCGCGCCTGCACCACGACGCCCACGGGCCGGCCCGGCTCCACGGACGGCGGGTCCGCCGTCACCTTCAGCGTCGTCAGGTCCGGGTCCCTCACCAGCCACCGCAGTGCGTTGCCCCAGAAGCGGTCATACGCGCGGCTGGGCGAGCCGTGCTTGTGCGCCGCGAAGGCCCAGTACCAGGAGGCGTCCGTGGCCATCACCAGCGAGCGGCCCCGGCCGTAGTCCCACACGGCCACCAGCGGCGCATTCTTGCCGCCCACCGTCAGGTGCGGGTGGTCCAGCAGCACCGTGGCCCCCGGACGCGCCTGCGTCAGGTTGGCGCCAGGGATGGGCGGCAGCTCCGCCCACGCGGCCTCCGTGCTGGCGGCGCCCATGCCAATGCCCGTCACCGGGTGGCGTAGACCCTCGGGCGTCAGGCGCGGCTTGAAGGCGTCCAGGTTGGCGGGGCCCGCGGCCGCCACGGGCAGCGCCTCCATCAGCGTGGGCATGGTGGCGCGGCCTTCGCCCAGCACACTGTCGCCGCCAATCATCACGAAGGCGCCGCCGTTGTGGACGTAGCGCTCCAGGTTGCGCTCGTACTCGGCGATGGAGAGCGACGGGTCCGAGTGCCCGAAGTTCTGGAAGATGACGACGTCGAAGGTGTCCAGCTTCGTGTCGAAAATCTCCTCCATGGGGAACGGGATGAGGGACAGCTCGCGCTGGTCGTTCACCACGCCCGGGTCGTCCGACAGCGTGCGCAGGATGTAGAAGGACACCAGGTCCACGTTGGCGTCCTGGCGCAAGAGGCCACGCAGGTAGCGCTCGTCCCAGGAGGGCCGTCCCACCACCAGCAGCACGCGCACGCGGTCCCGAATCACCTTCAGCGTGAAGGAGCGCGTGTTGTTGTCCGCCACGGCCTCGCCCGGGAAGGTGGGCACCGTCACCGTGTAGACGAAGCGCCCCGTCTGGTCCGGGGTGAAGGTGAAGGCCACGGGCTTCACGTCGTCCGCGGACTCCATCCGCACCACTTTGCTGGCGACCGTCTTGCCTTCCTGACTCAGCACCACGGGGATGTCCTGCCCCGCAAAGCCGCGGCCGTGAATCTCCACCTCCACGGTGAGCGAGTTGCGCACGAAGGCGAAGTCATCCACCTTCAGTCCCTCCACGGCGACGTCCTTCAACGTCTCCTGCCCCACGGTGAAGGTGGAGACGGGGACGTTCAGGTCCGCCAGCGCCGCGCGCGCCCGGCCCACCACGCCCGCCTTGAGCTCGGTGTTGTCCGCGCCGTCGCTGAACAGCAGCACCCCGGACAGCTTGCGCGAGCCCTGCCCCGCCCCCGCCGCGGCGCGCACCGCCGAGAGCAGGTCCGTGGTGCCCGCGCGCGCGGGCGTCATCAGCGTCTCCGGCGTCGCCGGCGCCAGTTCCGGGTCGAAGCCGTACAGCTCCACCGTGAAGCGGTCCTGCAGCTCCGCCAGGCGCGGCGCGGCCCGTTCCAGGAACGCGGCCACTTCCTCGGAGCGCGAGCGTCCGCCCACCTCCGCGGGGAAGCTCATGGACGCGGAGCGGTCCACCAGCACCGCGACGCGGTTCTTCATGCGCGCCACCTGCAGGTGACGGATGCCGGGCTCCAGCAGGAAGAAGAGCGCGGCCACGCCGGCGCCGACACGCAGGGCCCAGAGCAGGACCCGGCGCCCGCGCGAGGGCTCCCGGCGCACGCCCCAGGCGGCCAGCGCCACGCCCAGCACCAACCCCAGGGCGAGCAGGACCAGCGCCCACGGTGGCAATGGCGAGAGGGTGACGAGCTTCCAGGCGTTGAACGTGGGGGAATTCATCCAGGCTTTCGGCGGAGGGCCGGGGCTTCAGCGCCGCTTGTTGAGGATGAGCGGCAGGTGGACGGCATCGTCCTTGTAGTCCAGGCAGAGGGCATACATGCACACGTTGATGCCCAGCCGCACCGCCAGCTCGCGCTGGGGCTCGCCACCCGGCGAGACGTCGAACTCGTAGTCACCCGACTCGTTGCGGCTCCACGCCCCGGCCAGGTCGTTCTGCGAGTACAGCACCGCGGCGCGCTTGCCCAGGTTGCAGCCCATCAACTGGGGCTTGTTGAGCACCCGCCCGGGCGCCGCGTCCAGCAGGAAGAAGGACTTGAACACCACGTGCTTCGACGGCACCTCGGCCAGCGGGCTCTGCGGCAGCACCCGCGCCATCTCCCGGCGGAAGGACGCATCGAAGCCGGCCCCGTCGCTGGCGTCGTTGGCGTCCGCGAGCATGAAGCCGCCGTACGTCAGGTAGCGGCGCAGGTTGGCCACCTCCGCATCCTCCAGCGGGGGAAACTCTCCCTCGCCGCCGAAGTAGAGGAACGGGTATTCGAAGAGGTCCGGTGAACTGAGCGGAAACGGGCGCGCGTCCGGCACGACTTCCACGGAGGTGCGGCGCTGGAGCTCCCAGGCGATGCGACGCAGCCCGGACAGCCGTGTATCCCAGCGCCCCTTGTGACGGGCCACGGCGGGGATGAAGCGGTTCTTCTCACCGAAGGCATGCGCCCGCCGCGCCAGCAATGGGGCGAGCGCGGCGGTGCCGAGCAGGAGGTTTCGACGGGTCAGACGCCGCGCGGACATAGGGCGTACCTATATACCGTCGACGGGTATGCGCATTCCCCGGTATAGAACGGCATCATGGCGAAAGGCGGACAGACGCCCCCGGCGCCCGGCTCGGCGGAGGCACATGCCGCCTGGGCCCGGAAGGAGGCGGGCGACGTGGCGGGGGCGCGGCGCGACGCCGAGCGAATCCTCGCGGGCAGCCCGTCCGCCGAGGACCGCGCGGAGGCGGAGGAGTTGCTGCGGCGCACCACCACCCCGCGCGCCCTGTACGGCTTCGCCCTGCTCGCCGCCACCGTCTTCGTGCTCCTGCTCGTACTCGCAATCGTCCGATACGCGTAAGCTTCGGCGGACCGCATCAAGGAGAATCTGCCATGGAAGGCCTCCTCCAGGCCCTCGGGGCTTACCAGACGTTCAATCCCACCGGCTGGGTGGCCGTCTACCGGATGCTGCCCATGTGGGCCGGCATCGTGTGCTGTGTCGCTGGCGTGACGTTGCTCGTCGCCGGCGGGGGGAAGCTGTTCCGCGTGCTCGCGGGCCCCATCGGCGCGGTGCTGGGCCTGCTGTGGACGCCCGTGCTCGTCATGAAGCTGGGCCTGCCGGACGTGGCGAAGATGGCCACCATCGCCGCCGCGGTGCTGATGGCGCTGGGTTTCCTGCTCCCCACGGCCATCACCTTCCTGGGCGTGGGGGTGCCGCTGGGGCTGCTGGCCGGGCAGATCGCCGGGCAGCAGGACTTCCTGCTGGGCTTCGCGCCGGGCTTCATCATCGGCGGGCTGGTGGGCGCGATGCTGCAACGCCCGGTGGCCGTGCTGGTGGCCTCCGCGGTGGGTGCGTGGATGTTCGTCATCGGCGCGCTCGCGGCGCTCCACCAGGTGGGCGGCGTGGTGCAGGCGGTGGCCAGCAAGCCCTGGGGCGTCATCATCGCCGCGGGCCTCTTCGCCGTGGCCGGCGCAGTGTACCAGCTCGCCGTCCGGCCCTCTCCCGAGGAGGCGGACAAGCTTCGCGCGGAGCGTGAGCGGCTCAAGGTGCGGCAGGCGGAGCAACATGCGCTCGAAAAACGGTGGGGGGTCAAGTAGCCCCCAGAGACTGGTGACCGTGCTTTACGTCCCCCTGCCCGGGGCGTAGATTCCGCCGCCTTTCCCCCCGGAAGGATTGATGGGTCAGGCCAGGCGTCAGGAGAAGCAGCACGAGTCCCCCACGGAGCCCGCTCCCCGGCAGGAGCCTCCCGCGAGCACCGCGTGGGTGAAGCCGGCGGGACTGACTCGCAAGGGGTGGGCCGTGCTCGTCGGCCTCATCCTCGTCATCCAGTTCCCGCTCATCCACTACGCGCTGCTGCGCGGCCAGGCGGAGGTGACGGCGAAGCTGCCCTACACGCAGGACTTCTCCGACCCGGGCGTGGTGGAGCGCGACTTCTTCTCCGCGGGTGGCTACTGGCGCGTGCTGCAGGGCGAGCTGCTCGCCCCCGGCGTGAAGAACAACCCGCTGTGGCTGCAGGCCCCGCTGCCGGATGACGTCGCCGTGGAATTCGACGTTCGCTCGGAGCTGCCCGCCGGTGACATCCGGGTGGAGCTCTTCGGCAACGGCGTGGACCCGGCCTCCGGGTACGTGCTGGTGCAGGGCGGCTGGAACAACTCCATGTCCGTCATCGGCCGGCGCGACATGAACGCGCCCTCCCTGGACGCCCTCCGGCGCCGCGCCGCTCGCGGAGGCAAGGAGAACGTGGACTTGAAGGCCAGCGGCTTCTTCAAGGAGAACACCAAGGTCCGGGTGGAGCTGCGAGGCCAGCCGGTGCAGGCGGGCCGCACGTATCACTGGCGCATCGAGCGCCGGGGCTCGCTGCTGCGCTGGTTCGTCGACGGCGAGCTAATGCTGGAGCTGGATGACCCCTTCCCGCTCAAGGGCCCCGGGCAGGACCGGCTGGGCCTGTCCGGCTTCGAGTCCCAGATTTTCTACGACAACCTGCGGGTGGACACGCCGGACCGGCTGCCCTTCACGGCGGCGCCGCGCGCGCCCACGCCGCCCCCCGGCCCCTACGCGGACGACTTCAACCGCGACACGCTGGGTGACGCGTGGAACGCCACCAACCCCTCCGCGGTGAAGCTGGTGGACGGGGCGCTGGTGGTGGAGCTGATGCACAACCGGCCGGTGTGGCTGAAGCAGCCCATCCCCACCAACGCCACCATTGAATTCGACGCCTGGACGGACAACCCGGAGGGCGACATCAAGGTGGAGGTGTGGGGCGACGGGCGCTCGTTCTACGCGGGCGACCTGCGGCTGCAGTACACCGCCACCGGGTACGTCATCATCTTCGGTGGCTGGCGCAACACCCAGTCCGCCATCGCCCGGCAGAACGAGCACGCGAATGACCGGGCGGTGCGCGACGGCGCCGCGGTGGTGCCCGGCAAGCGCCACCACATCAAGATTACCCGCAACGGCGGCACCCTGGCGTGGGAGCTGGATGGCCAGCCCTACCTGACGCTCAAGGACCCCGTCCCGCTGGAGGGCCCACGCAATCAGTACTTCGGCTTCTCCGGTTGGAAGAACCGGGTTCACTTCGACAACTTGAAGATTCAGCCGCTCGCCCCCTAGCGGCGAAGGACAATCACACGTGCGCAGAGTAGGCATCTTCGGCTGGGGCGTGGTCGCCCCCCGGTCCAGGAACATCGAGGCGTTCGAGCGCAACCTCTCGTCGTCCGAAAGCTGGCTGTCCCCCTTCAACGGCTTCGGCCCCGACAACTTCCTCGTCGGCATGCCGGAGTTCGACCTGGCCGACTACAAGCCATGGATTGACGCGCGCTTCCCGGGCAGCCGCTTCTCGCAGCTCGAGCGGAAGATGGGCCAGCCGACCCAGTTCGCCATTGGCGCCTTCATTCAGTCCCTGGCGCAGAACCCGGGACTGGAGCAGGAGCTGCAGGCGCTGGGGCCCCGCGCGCACGTCTACGTGGGCACCGGCCTGGGCGACCTGCCCACCATCCGCTCCATCTCCCTGGACCTGTACCGCGCGCAGCGCCGGTGGGACCGCTTCTGGTCCGCGCCGGAGCGCAACGGCGCCCTGCGGAAGTGGCGTGAGACGCAGGAGCCGCTGCCCGGCCTTCCGCCGGAGCCGTCCACGGTGGACGAGGCCACGCGCGACGAGGCCGAGGACGCGTGGTGGCACTTCTGGGCGGGCCGCTCGCCGGAGCTGCGCGAGTACCTGGACGAGCTGCGCGAAATCGAAGCCATTGGCGTGCCCGAGGATGGCGACGTGGAGTCCGCCAAGCTGGCCGTCATCAAGGAGAAGCGCACGCGCAACGCCCGGCTCCAGAAGAAGTGGATGTCGCCGGAGCCGCCGTGGAACGCCGTGTCCTCCAACGTGCTGTGGAACATCCACAACACGCCGGCCTCGCAGATTTCGATGATGGGCCGCATCACCGGCATGACGTTCGCCCCAGTGGCCGCGTGCTCGTCGTTCGGCTACGGCCTGCGGCTGGCCATCAACGCGATTCAACTGGGCCAGGCGAAGGCCGTCGTCATGGGCATGACGGACCCGCCGCCGATGCCGCTCACGGTGGGCGGCTTCTACAACGCCCGCGTCATCTCCGCGGACGCCGCCGTCTCCAAGCCCCTCACCGCGCTGCGCGGTACGCACATCGCGGGCGGCTCGGTGGTGTGGGTGCTGGGTGACTTGGAGCACTTCACGGCCAAGGGCTTCAAGCCGCTGGGCATGGAGCCCATCGCGGTGGGCGTCACCGCGGATGCCGACCACATCATCACCCCGTCCAAGGAAGGTCCCACGCTGGCCATCCGCGAGGCCCTGGCCGCGGCCGGCTGCGCCCCGGAGGACGTGGGGAGCTGGGACTTGCACGCCACCGCCACCCCGGGTGACTTCCTGGAGGTCCAGAACCTGCGCGACGTGCTGCCCGAGCAGGTGCTGATTACGGCGCGCAAGGGCACCTTCGGCCACGGCATGTCCGCCGGCGGCGGCTGGGAGCTGACGGCGCAGTACCTGGGCTACGGCCAGGGCAAGGTGTTCCCCACGCCGCTGAAGGAAGCGGAGCTCAACAAGCAGATTTCCCACGTGCACGGCCGCTTCGTCTTCGACGAAGCCGTCGAGGCGCCCGCGGGCTGCGCGGGCAAGCTGTCCATGGGCGTGGGCGGCATCAACGCCTGCGTCATCTCCCGCCCCTGGTCGAAGTAGGGGCGGGGTCCGCCGCGGGACTCAGGGGTGTGCGGCCAGCGCGTCCGCGTCGAAGCGCGCGGCCGCCTCCGGATCACCGCGGCGGAGAATCTCCAGCTCGATTTCCAGGTCCCGGAAGTAGTTCTGCCGGGTGGGCAGGACGCCGCTGGCCTGGCTGTCATGGACGGCCTGGGCGTAGTCCTCGTCCGTCTTGATTTCCTTGTCCACGTAACCGACGCCAATGGACTGGGTGACGCGGTCTCCGCGCATCACCCGCAGGGCCGTGCCGCCGCCGGTGAGCACGATGCCCTGCACCAGGAAGCGAGACGCCGTGCCCGGGCCCAGGCTGCCGCCGCCGGAGTCCAGCCACTCCGTCTCCAGGACGTAGCGGCCCGGCATCTCCTTCCAGGAGTAGCCGTGGCCCCGCAGCACCTCCTGGACGTGGGGCCACAGCTGCGCCAGCTCCTGGCGGTAGACGTGGTTGGCCGCCTTGTCGCGCACGTAGTTCTTGCGCAGCGAGCTGGAACAACCCGCCAGCGTCAGCAACGTGGCGACGACGAGACAGACTCCCGCGAGGCGGGTGGAGCGGTGCATGAGGGGGCTCCTGAAGGTGCGAGGAGAACGGCCGGGCGCCCGCCAGCATATCGCCAGTGCCCGGCCGGCTGCCTCGCCCCCTCCCCCGCCGTCAGGCCTTGGGACTGGCCACCAGGTCGAAGTCCGGGATGTGTTCACGCATGAAGTCGCGCATCCGGTTGATGAGGGCCGCCTCGATTTGCCGGGCCCGCTCCCGGCTGACGCCGTACTTGTCGCCGATGTCCTGAAGCGTCAGGGGCTCGTCGGAGACGAGGCGGCTCTCGAAGATGTAGCGCTCCTTGCCCTCCAGCGTCCGGGCGAACTCGGCCAGCTTCTCCCGGAAGAGGGCCTTGAGCTGCTCGGCGCCCAGGCGCTCGTCCGCCGGCATCGTGTTGGACGGCAGGTAGCGGTCCGCCCGGGTGGTCCGCGAGTCGTCGTCATTGCCCAGCGGCGCGTCGATGGACATCTCGTCGTGCCCCAGCCGCTGGTCCATCTCCACCACGTCCTGCTCGGTGACGTTCAACCGCTCGGCGAGCAGCTTGGGGCTGGCCTCGAAGCCCTGGGCGACGAGCTTCTCCTGCTCCTGGCGCAGCTTGAAGAAGAGCTTCCGCTGGGCCTCGGTGGTCCCCAGCTTCACCATCTTCCAGTTGTCCATGATGTAGCGGAGGATGTACGCGCGAATCCACCAGGCGGCGTAGCTGCTCAGCTTCACGCCGCGCTCGGGGTCGTACTTCTTCACCGCCTGCATCAGCCCGATGTTTCCCTCCTGGACCAGGTCCAGCAGGGACAGCGGGTTGCGGTGGTACTCATGGGCCAGCTTGACGACCAGGCGCAGGTTGGACGCCACCAGCCGGTAGGCGGCGTTCACATCCCCGGATTCCTTGTAGTGCCGGGCCAGTTGGAGCTCTTCCTCCCGCGTCAGGAGCGGATGGCGCTGCACCTCGGCCATGTAGGCCTGGAGGGGGTCCCTGGGCGTTAGCCCCGTCTCCGCCGAGCGGACGAGCGCCCTGGGGGGGACAACGGGGGTGTCCAGCTCCGCCTCCGGTTCGACCTCCGCCAGCTCCGCCGCGTCCGGCTCCAGTGAATCCGGGTCGGTTTGAGCCTCGACCTCCACCCCCTCCACCTCGGCGTCCACGACGTCGCCAGCCCCGGGCGAGGCCGGCCGCTTCACGCGGGGTCGGGGGGACGTACCTTTGGTTCTTTTCCTCCCATTCGCCATGGGGGCTCCATACAGCAAAGTGCCGCGATTGTTGCCACAGGGTAATGCAGGGGCTATGCCCATGCCTGATGAGCGACATCCAAGAGCCAAACGCGCCGGGGAGTCCGGCGCCTGACGAAGCCCCGACACGTCCCGCCGAGTACATCGCGGACATCGGCTTCGACGACATGAACCTGTCAGAGCCCATCCGCCTCGCCCTGGCGGAGCGCGGTTATACCAACCCCACCCCTGTCCAGGCCCGCGCCTTCCGGCCCGCCATGGAGGGAAAAGACCTCATCGTTCGCAGCAAGACGGGCACCGGCAAGACGGCCGCGTTCGGCCTGCCCCTGCTCGAGAAGATTCCCGCCGACGAGCGCCGCGTCCGAGCGCTCATCCTCTGCCCCACCCGCGAGCTGGCCCTCCAGGTGGCGGACGAGCTGAAGATGCTCGCCAAGCACAAGGGCCTGAAAATCGCGGCCATCTACGGCGGCGCCTCCATGAAGCAGCAGGAGGACGCGCTGGAGGAAGGCACCCCCATCATCGTCGGCACGCCGGGACGCGTGTTCGACCACATCAACCGCGGCAACCTGAAGCTCGACGCGTGTGACCACGCCGTCCTGGATGAAGCGGATGAGATGCTGAACCAGGGCTTCTACGAGGAAGTCACGCGCATCCTCGACCGCCTTCCCAAGACGCGCCAGGTGCTGCTCTTCAGCGCCACCGTCCCCACGGACATCCAGAACCTCATCGCGCGCTACACGACGAACGCGGAGACGCTGCTGCTGTCGGGCGACGTCTTCACGGTGGAGCACATCCACCACATCCGCTACGACGTGTCGGACGCCTTCCCCAAGCCGCGCAACCTCATCTACGTGCTGGAGAAGGAGGAGCCGCAGAACGCCATCATCTTCTGCAACACGCGGGATGACACGGCGCTGGTGACGGCGGTGCTCAACCGCAACGGCTTCGACGCGGAGCTGCTCAATGGCGACCTGCCGCAGAAGGAGCGCGAGCGGGTCATGGGCAAGGTGAAGCGCGGCGAGGTGGCCTTCATGGTCGCCACGGACATCGCGGCGCGCGGCATCGACATCTCCGGCCTGGAGTACGTCATCAACTACTCGCTGCCGGAGGACCCGGCGGTGTACCTGCACCGCGTGGGCCGCACCGGCCGCATCGGCAACAAGGGCACCGCCATCAACCTCTTCTCCGGGCGCGAGCTGGCCACGTACACCTCGCTGGAGAAGAAGTACGGCATCAAGTTCGACAAGCGCGAGATGCCGGCCCCGGAAGAGGCCATGCGCCTGTGGACGGAGCGCCACGTGCGCGAAATCCAGGAGGCCGCGGGCGGCTCCGTCTTCGAGGGCTTCCTGCCGCTGGCCGCGCAGCTCAAGCCCCGCGCGGACGCCGACGACCTCATCGCCTTCCTGCTGAAGTACTTCTTCAGCCACATGCGCATGGAGAAGGCCGCCGCGGCGATGGCGGCGGAAGGGCGTGAGCCTCCGCAAGAGCGCAAGTTCGAGAGCCGCGAGGGCGGCCGGCGCGAGCGCGGCGAGCGGAAGGAGCGTGGCGAGCGCCGCGACCGTGAGCGCGACGACCGGCGCGAGAAGCGCGGCGAGTCCTCCGAGCGCGAGCGCGAGCGCCGGCCCCGCCGTGACGACGCGCGGCGCGAGCGCGGCGGTGAGAGTGGCCGCGGCGCGGCGGCGCTGGAGGCCGGTCCGGGCGAGGCGAAGCTGTGGGTGAACCTGGGGACCGCGGATGGCCTGGGGCCGGGCAGCATCGCCACGGCGCTGGAAGACGCGGGCGCCCCGGTGGGCAAGGTCGTGCGCGCCGAGCTGCGCCCCACCTTCGCCTATGTCTTCGTGGCGGAGGAGGACGCCGCCGCCTTCGAGACCATCAACGGCAAGCAGCACGGCACCAAGACGCTGCGCGTGGAGAAGAGCAAGCCGCGCACGGAGCGTGACGCCACGCCCCGCCCGCCCCCGTCCCCGGACGCGGGCCCCGGCGAGGCGAAGCTGTGGATCAACCTGGGCATGGATGACGGCATGGACGAGGCGAAGCTGCCCGCCGCGCTGGAGGCCGCGGGCGCTCCCGCCGGCAAGGTGCTGCGCACCCTGCTGCGCCCCACCTACGGCTACGCCTACGTGGCCGAGGAGGACGCGCCCGGCTTCGAGGCCGTCAACGGCAAGCCCCACGGCGAGAAGGCGCTGAAGGTGGAGCGTCACCGTCCGCGGGGCGCACGCCCGGAGCGCCGTCCCCGCACGGAGGCCCTGCCGGAGGTTCCCGGCCAGACACGCCTGTGGGTGGGTCTGGGCAAGCAGGACGGGCTGGACGAGGCGGGCGTCGCCGCCGCGCTGGAGGCCGCGGGCGCTCCGGCCGGCAAGGTGCTGCGCACGGACCTGCGCCCCACCTATGCGTATGTCTTCGTCGCCGACGAGGACGTGGCGGCCTTCGAAGCCACGCACGGCAAGCCCCACGGCGAGCGCACGCTCAAGGTGGAGCAGGCCAAGCGGAAGTAGTCCCTCAGGTGCCGCCAGTCCCTGGACTGGCGGCCTTCCTGCGCCGCTCGCGGTGGTAATGGGCGGCGCACAGGCCCCGGGCGAGCACTGGCTTCTCACAGCCGGGCTCGCCGCAACGGGCGGGCTCCGGCCGGACGGCCTGGATGTCCTCCGTTGCCCGCGTGGGCTCGTTGAACATCACCTCCGCCACCGACAGCAACCGGTCCACGTCCGCGCGAGCCAGGCCGCGCCCCCGGACGAAGGCCTCCAGCCGGTGGACGCCCGCGTCCTGCGTGTCCTCCAGCCGCAAGAGTTCCCACAGTGGGAGCTGGAGCGCGGCGGCCACCTGGAGCAGCGTCTCGTAGCTGGGGCTGCGCTCGCCTCGCTCCAGCAGGGACGCGAAGGACACGGAGATGCCGCAGCGGGCGGCGAAGTCCTCCTGGGTGAGTCCCCGCCGCTCCCGCAGTGTCCGGATGCGCCGGGCCAGTCCCTGGAGGTGTCCACTCACGGTGGAAGCGTCCGGCGGTTCGGGCGGCATGGCAGTTTCCTATGGTAGCGCACCCCTTCTGTTAAGGTCTCGCGCGCCGCCATCCAGGAGCTTGCCGACACATGAGCGCCGTCGAGGGTACCAACTACTACTTCCGCAAAGCCGCGCGGATCATGGACGTAGGCACCCCCATCGAAACGCTGCTCGCCACGCCCCTGCGCGAGGTGAAGGTCCAGGTCTCCATCGAGATGGACTCCGGAGAGATTCGCACCTTCCTCGGCTACCGGATTCAGCACGACAACAGCCGCGGCCCCATGAAGGGCGGTCTGCGCTACCACCCGATGCTGGACCAGGACGAGTGCGCGTCGCTCGCGTCGCTGATGACGTGGAAGACGGCCGTGGTGAATGTCCCCTACGGCGGCGCCAAGGGCGGCATCGCCTGCGACCCGTCCCAGCTGAGCATCAAGGAGCTGGAGCGCCTCACCCGGAAGTACGTGGACCAGGTGCAGGACGTCATCGGCCCCACGCGCGACATCCCCGCCCCCGACGTCAACACCAACCCCCAGGTGATGGCGTGGATCATGGACCAGTATTCGCGCTACCACGGCCACTCTCCCGCGGTGGTGACGGGCAAGCCGCTGGAGCTCTACGGCTCCAAGGGCCGCGAGGCCGCCACCGGCCGCGGGCTGCTCTATGTGGCGCGTGAAATCCTGCGCGACCTGGGCCGGCCGGTAAAGGGCACGCGCTTCGCGCTCCAAGGCTTCGGCAACGTGGGCGGCCACACCGCGCAGCTCCTCTGGGAGGACGGCGGCGTGGTGGTGGCCGTGGCGGACGCGCTGGGCGGCGTTCGCAACCCGCAGGGCCTGGACATCCCCTCCCTCTTCGAGCACGTGAAGCGCACCGGCACGGTGACGGGCTTCAGCGGGGGTGCTTCGTGCAGCAACGATGACGTGCTGGGCGCGGACTGTGAGGTCCTCATCCCCGCGGCGCTGGGCCATGTGCTCACCCGGGAGAATGCCCACGCGGTGCGTGCCAAGCTCATCATCGAAGGCGCCAACGGCCCCACCCAGCCGGAGGCCGACGAAATCTTCGAGAAGCGCGGCATCTTCGTGGTGCCGGACGTGCTCGCCAGTGCCGGCGGCGTGACGGTGAGCTACTTCGAGTGGGTGCAGAACCTCCAGCACCTGTCGTGGGAGGAGGACCGCGTCAACGCGGAGCTGGAGAAGTCCATGAAGGAGGCCTACGAGCGCGTGGCGCAGGTGGCGCGCTCCCGGAAGGTCTCCATGCGGACGGCCGCGTACATCCTGGCGATTGGCCGGGTGGGCAAGGCCACCGTGCTGCGCGGCATCTGACGCGGTCCGCCGTGTCACGCGCTGGACGTAGCGCGGCGCGGCAGGCAGCCGGCGGAGCACGCTCCTTCCTCGTGTCTCTTCCGCCCGGGGCGCGCTTCCGATAGAGGCGCGCACATGGTCACCCTCGAGGACATCCAGGCCGCGCGCGAGCGCCTTCGCTCGGCCATCCGCCCCACGCCGTGCCCGCAGTCGGACTACTACACGGAGCGGACGGAGTGCGCCGCGGTGTTCTTCAAGCTGGAGAACCTCCAGCGCACCGGGGCATTCAAGGAGCGCGGCGCCCTCAACAAGCTGCTGACGCTGACCGAGGACGAGCGGCGCCGGGGCGTCATCGCCGCGTCCGCCGGAAACCACGCGCAGGGAGTGGCGTACCACGCGCGTCGGCTGGGCGTGAGTGCCACCATCGTCATGCCGGAGCGCACCCCGCTCATCAAGGTGTCGCGCACGCGGGATGACTACGGCGCGCGCGTGGTGCTCAAGGGCACCAACTACGACGAGGCCTACGCGGAGGCGCTGCGCATCCAGAAGGCGGAGGACCGCGTCTTCATCCACCCCTTCAATGACCCACACGTCATCGCCGGCCAGGGCACCATCGGCCTGGAGCTGCTGGAGCAGTGCCCCGACCTGGAGGTGGTGCTCGTCCCCATTGGCGGCGGCGGGCTCATCTCCGGCATCGCGTGCGCCCTGAAGGAGACGCGGCCCGACATCCGCGTGGTGGGCGTGCAGGCGGAGACCATCGCCAGCATGAAGGCGTCGGTGGAGGCGGGCGAGCGCGTGCTGCTGGCCGCCGCGGGCACCACCATCGCGGACGGCATCGCCGTCAAGCGCGTGGGCGACCTCACCTTCCCCATGGTGCAGAAGTACGTGGACGAGGTGGTGGCGGTGGACGAGGAGGAAATCGCCGCCGCCATCCTCACCCTCCTGGAGCAGGAGAAGAGCGTGGTGGAGGGCGCCGGCGCGGTGGGGCTGGCGGCGCTGCTCAGCGGTGACGTTCCCGCCGCGAGGGGCCGGCGCACCGCCATCATCTTGAGCGGTGGCAACATCGACATGAACGTCATCAGCCGCATCATCGAGCGCGGTCTGGTGAAGGCCGGCCGCCTGGTGCAGTTGGAGGTCCGGCTGCCGGACCGGCCCGGAATGCTGGCGAAGCTCACCACGCAGGTGGCCGACCTGCGCGCCAATGTCGTGGAGATCCACCACGAGCGCGCCTTCTCCAAGGCGGGCCTGGGCGAGGCCATGGTGGAGGTGACGCTGGAGACCACCGGGCCCGCGCAAATCGAGGAGCTGGAGCGCGCGCTCCACCGGCTGGGCTGGCAGGTGGCCCGCAAGTAACCCCCATGCGGGGGCAGGGCCTTGCGCCCGTGCGCCCGTGTCCGGCGATACTCAGGGCATGAGCCCCGCCGCCCTGCTCTCCGCCCTGCTACTGACCGCCGCCCCTTCTTCTCCCGGACAGAAGGCGAAGTCGCTCGCCGCCAGCCGCGCCTGGGAGGAGCTCTATCTGGCCTTCTCGGCCGGAGAGGCGTCGGACGTGCCCACCCCGCAGCGGAGCACCGTCGCCACGGCGCTCCAGAAGGGCTGCGAGGCGCTGAAGGACGAGGACCCGGTGATGGCGTACTCACTGGGCGAGCGGGCCACCGTCTACGAGGAGTCCGCGGGCGCGCTGCGGTGCCTGGCCCGGGCCGCGCGGAAGACGGACCAGCGGGCCACCGCGGAAGCCGCCCTGCGCAAGGGGCTGGCCCAGTACCCCAAGGACGGCGCCTTCGGCCTGGAGCTGGGGCGGCTGCTGATGGAGGAACAGGACGCGGTGGGCGCCGTGGCGGCGCTGGAGAAGGTGCCGGCGAAGTCGAAGGAGGCTGCGGAAGCGAAGCGGCTGCTCGTGCAGGCCCGCGCCAAGACGACGGAGGAGACCGCCGCACGGCGCGAGGCGGAGCGCCTGGAGCTGCGGATGAATGGCGCCACGAGCGGGCGGCCCACCGTCATGGTCGAAACCCAGCCCGCGGTGGCCGGCCAGGGCCGGGGCAACACGCGCTCGGCCAGCCTCAACTACGAGTCGGGCACCGGCGCGGACGGCATGCGGACGCGCTCCAACAGCCGCTTCGTCATCCGGTACTTCAACAACGATCGCGACTTCGGCCAACGCGCGGAGTACGAGGGCCGCATCGTCGCCGCGCTGGACGAGGCCTACGACTTCACCCGCAGCATGCTGGGCGAGGTCCGCCACGCACCGGTGGACATCATCCTGTACACACTCGCGGAGTTCCAGACGCACTTCGGCGCGGCGCGGGCGCGAGCGGTCGCCGGGCTCTACTCCGACAACGCCATCCGCATCAACGACGCCGCGGAGCTCACGCCGCAGACCAAGGCCACGCTCGTCCACGAGTACGTACACGCCGCGCTGGATGAGTTCTGCGGCGGCTACGGGAACAACCTCCCCGTCTGGCTCAACGAGGGCCTGGCCGAGTACGTCGAGTGGCGCTACATGGGCGGCGAGGACCCCGAGCGGTCGGTCCGGAGCTACATGGCCCGGGCCGCCAAGGCGAACTCACTGCCCAAGCTGGCGCAGATGGAGGGCTCGTCCCTCATCATGCAGAGAAACCCGGCGATCGCCTATGCCACCTCCGCCGTGGCGGTCCGCGAGCTGGTGAAGCGGGGCGGCACGGGCCGGTTCCTCACGATGGTCCGTGAGGTGGGACAGGGAAGACCCATCGACGAGGCCCTGTCGGACCACTACGGCAAGACGCGGGCGAGCCTCGACGAGGACGTCCGGGCCGCTCTCCAGTAGGGGAGGCTACCAGCCGGGCCCGGGCCAATTGGTTTACCCGTTCCCGGGAGTCCCCTAGACTCGCAGCCCCCTCTATTTACGCTGCGACAGAAGCTCGGCTGTACGCTGTCCGCAGCAAGGTGACGGATGTCGGACACGCGCGCAGCGATGAGAGAATTCCGCTTTCTCGACGAGAAGCGGAAGCTGGGAAGCCTGTCTCCGGTGGAGGAGGCTCGCTGGAACGAGCTGCGCGCACAGCTGGGCGTGGATGACGCGCCAGCCGCGGACGCCGCCGCCTGGCAGCAGCAGGCCGCGCCCCAGGGCTACTACGCCGACGACGGCCAGTGGTACCCCTACCCCGCCGGCTACGAGCAGCAGCCCCAGGGCTACTACGCCGACGACGGCCAGTGGTACCCCTACCCCGCCGGCTACGAGCAGCAGCCCCAGGGCTACTACGCCGCCGATGGTCAGTGGTACCCCTACCCCGCCGGCTACGACCCGAACCAGGGGTTCGATCCGAACGCGCAGGCTTACGCGCAGCAGGGCTACGACCCGAACGCGCAGGCGTATGACCCGAATGCGCAGGCCTACGCGCAGCAGGGTTACGACCCGAACGCGCAGGCTTATGCGCAGCAGGGTTACGACCCGAACGCTCAGGCCTACGCGCAGCAGGGTTACGATCCGAACGCGCAGGCTTACGCGCAGCAGGGTTACGACCCGAACGCGCAGGCCTACGCACAGCAAGGCTACGACCCGAACGCGCAGGCGTATGACCCGAACGCGCAGGCTTACGCGCAGCAGGCGCATGACACGAATGCGGGCTACGCCCAGGGCACTGCCGAAGCGTGGCAGGCGGATCCGCAGGCCTATGCCGCGGAATCCGCGCAGCAGCAGTCCTACCCCACTGCTCCCGCACACGAGCCGGCTGTCGAGCCGGACAACCTCAGCCTTTCGGACGACATCGACATTCCCGCGCTGAGTGAGCCCGCGCCGTGGATGACGCCGGGCGCCGGTGGACAGGCTCAGAATGCACTGAGCGCTGAGCAGGAACCCGACATCGAGGCGATGTCCGCTGGCGAGGAGCCGTCCGCGGCGGATGACCCGTCTGCGTCGTTCGCGGACGTCACCGCGGACCTCCAGCAGGATGCGCAGCCTGTGTCCGAGGAGGCGCAGCCGGAAGCCCTGAGCGTTGCGGAGGATGACTTCTCCGAAGTGGCGTCGGACACGCCGGCGGTGGCCGCCAGCGCCGAACCCGAGACCTCCCTGGAGGCGTCGTTCGCCGACCTGTCGATGGAGGTCGAGTCGGCACCGGAGGCGCCGGTGGCGCCCACGGACGATGCCCTGGCCTCGACGGAAGTGGAGGTCCCGTCCGCCGAGGTCGAGTTGCTGGACGGCACCGCCGACAGCGAGCCTGTCCTGGCCCACGAGCAGTCTCCCGCCCCCATCGATGATGCGTGGGCCTCCGCGCCGCTCGCCGTCGAGACTGAGCACGTGGACGTCGCCGATGCGGGCGACATCATCGACGTTGCCGCCATGGCGGAGCCGGAGGCGGCCTCGCAGGCTGCGGATTCCGAAATCGCGCTCGATGCCTCCGAAATGGTCGAAGCGTCGGCTGCGGACTCCGCGGATACGACGGATGCGTGGGACGCAGGTGCGACGACCGACGTGACGGCTGATGCCATTGCGACGGCCGACCACGGCGCGACGGATTTCATCGCGGCCAGCGCGGGCGATACGTACGAGGCACAGCCCGCCGAGATTGCACTCGACACCGCGGATGAGGCCTCGGCCGAAGCCGAACCCACCGAGATTGCGCTCGATGCAGCCGACGTGAGCGAAGCGGCGGTTGAGCACGCCTCGGAGATGGCGTTCGACGCGTCTGCCGGGACCGAGACGGGCGCCGACAACTCGCCCGCTGAAATCGCGCTCGACGCTTCCGATGTCGCCATAGCGGAGGCCTATCCCGAGACGGCCCTCACGGCGTCTGACGCCAGCGATGCCGCAACGGCGGAGGCCTACCCCGCGGCAGACTTCGCGACGGCGGAGGCCTATCCCGCGACGGAGTTCGCGACGGCGGAGGCCTACCCTGAGGCAGACTTCGCGACGGCCGACGTCAGCGATGCCGCGACGGCGGAGGCTTATCCCGAGGCGGCGCTGACTGCCTCCGAGGCAAGTGATACGACCGCAGCCGCTCCCGAGTTGGCGCTCTCGGCTTCGGATGTCATCGAAACGTCCGCTCCCGAGCCGGAGCTGACTGCCGCGGATGCCAGCAGCGAGGTCGTCGCCGAGGCCTCCCCCTCCGACACCTACGGCAGCGCAGCAGCCTCGTTCGAGCCCCTCGCCGAGACTGCCTTCAGCGAAGGCGATGCAACCGCCGCTGGTGAACCGTACACCGAAGCGGTGCTCGACGCCGCAGAGGTCAGCGACACGGCTGTGAGCGAGCACGCTTTCGCGACGTCCGAAGCGAGCGAGTCGGCCACTGCCGAGGCGTATCCGGAAATGGCGCTCGACACCGCCGATGTCAGTGATGCGGCCACGATGGAGCTGGACTCGGTGGCGACCGCCGCCGAAGCCACCTCCGACACGGCGCTCGCATCCAGCGCGTGGGGCAGCACGGACGCGGCCGAGGAGTTGGCCACCACGGCGCATGCGGCCTCCGATGTCAGCGAATTGGCTGCCATCGAGACGGCCCACAGCACCTACGACCACTCGAGTGAGACCCTCGCTGGGAAGGAGCTCGTCCTCGACGCGACCGAGATGAGCGAGCCCGAAATCGCGCTCGATGCGTCCGACGTCGCCGAATCGCCTTCCGCCCAGTCGCCCTCCGAAATCACGCTCGACGCCACAGACGTCGCCGAGCCCGCCCCGATTGAGCCGGCCGCGGAGATTTCCCTGGAGGCCTCCGACGTCGCCGAGCCGCAGCCGGCTGAAATCGCCCTCGACGGCTCGGAGGTGAGCGAAGAGTCTTCCGCGCAGCAGGGAAGCGTCCCGACGCTGGAGCTCAACGCGGCCGAGGTGTCGTCCGACGAGCCCTCGCTCGATGTCATCGATGTCGAGTCCGCGCCCGGACACGCCGGGGACGAGGCATCGTTCCAGGCCGCTGACGCCGGGAGCGAGCAGCCCACGCTCGAGGTTATCGAAGTCGGTACGGAGGCCACCGCTTCGGACGTGGACTTCTCGCCGGAGGCTGCGCCCTTCGCGTCGTCGGATGTCCCATCGCTCGAGCTCCGGCCGGTCCAGGTGGGTCCGGACCTCCACGCGGAAACGATCGAGGTGGTGGGAGATTCGCCGCATTCGTCCGCGCACACCCCTTCCGCCGAGGAGATGTTCGACCTGAGCGGGAACCCCGAAGAGGCCGTGCCTCTCGCGGCGGCGAACGAGTTCCTGGCCCACGGACACTTCGCGCCGACCGATGAGCGCGGTGTGGCGATGGCGGAGGGTGACGCGGGCGCCATTGAGCTGCAGCCTGAATGGGCTTCCACTTCCGAGCAGCCCGCTGCGGAAGCGGCCCAGACGGAATGGGCCACTTCCGGTGAGCAGGCCGCTTCCAGCGATGCGTATGCAGGCTGGGAGGATCCTGTTTCGGAAACCGTCGAGCTCCAGGCGGAGTGGGCGGAGCCTGTCACCGCTTCCGAGTGGACCGCCTCCGAGCAAACGGCGCCTGCCACGAGCCAGGCGGCGTGGGCGGCCTCCGATGCAGGCATCGCCTCCGAGGCGGGCCAGGCCGAGTGGGCCGACTCCACCACCGAGCTCCAGCCCGAATGGGTTGCGACCGAAGACGCGGCAGCCCCTGAAGCCCAACCTGAGTGGGCCACTTCCGCGGAGCAGGCGCCCACCGAGGCGCAGGCGCAGTGGACCGAGACCGCCGCGCAAGCCGCCCTCGGCAGCGAGCAGACGGAATGGGCTGCGAACACGCCAGACACCACGCCCGAGGCGGCCCAGGCCGACTGGGCTTCGTCCTCCACCGAGGCCGCGCCCGTCGAAATCCAAGCGGAGTGGGCTGAGCCGATCGCCGAGGACGGCCAGGCCCAGTGGGCCACAGCTGAAACGTCCCCGAGCGAGGGCTGGAACACGGCGTCGACTGAAGCAGCGCCCGTGGAAGTCCAGGCCGAGTGGGCCGAGTCTTCTGAGGCCGCGCCCACGGAGATTCAGGCCGATGGGTCGGCGCCTACGCCCGACGCAGCGCCCGTGGAAGTCCAGGCCGAGTGGGCCGACCCCGCCCAGCAGGATGGAGCCGCCCTGACGGCTGCCCCTGCGGCGACGGAGGCCCAGGCCGCATGGGCTGCGCCAGAAACCGCTGACACCACGACGGATGCCCAGGCAGGTTGGACGACGCCGGGCGCCGACACCGCTCCGTCGGAATGGACTGACTCATCGGAAAACGGGTGGGCGACCGCCGAGGAAGTTCAGACCGAATGGACTGCGCCAGCGACCGAATCCGCCGCGCAGCCCGAGTGGGCTACGACTCCCGCGGCTGAAGCAGCGCAAACCGACTGGGCCGCTCCCGGTACCGAAAACGCCGGGCAGCCCGAGTGGGCCACGCCTGCGACCGATGCCGCCGCACCGTCGGAGTGGGCTTCGCCTGCGGCGGAAGAGGTTCAGGGCGAGTGGGCTTCGCCCGCGACCGAAGCCGCCGCATCGTCGGAGTGGGCTTCGCCTGCGGCTGAAGAGGTTCAAGGCGAGTGGGCCACTCCCGCTGCCGATGCCGCCGCCCCGTCGGAATGGGCTTCGCCTGCGACGGAAGTGGCGCAAAGCGAGTGGGCGAATCCCGCTGCCGAGGAAGTTCAGGCCGAGTGGGTAACGCCCGCGGAAGGCGCGGCGCCGTCGTCGGAGTGGGCTTCGCCCGCCACCGAGGAAGTTCAGGCCGAGTGGGCCACGCCCGCGGAAGGCGCCGCTCCAGCACCGGAGTGGGCTTCGCCCGCCGCCGAGGAAGTCCAAGCTGAGTGGGCGGCGCCTGCGACCGATGCCGCTGCACCGGCGTCGGAATGGGCTTCGCCCGCCACCGAGGAAGTCCAGGCCGAGTGGGCCACACCTGCCACCGAAACTGCTGCCCAGCCTGAGTGGACCTCGCCTGCGACCGAAGCCGCCCAGCCCGCCTGGGCCGCCCCCACGGAAGGCGCGCAGGCAGAGTGGGCCGCTCCCGAGGCAGAAGAAGTCCAGGCCGAGTGGGCCGCCGCTCCGGCGGAGGGCGCTCAGCAGGAGTGGGCAACGCCCACGGAAGCCCCCCACGCGGAGTGGTCCACGCCCGCCACCGAGGAAGTCCAGACCGAGTGGGCCGACCCCATCGAGGAAGCCGCTCCGGCCACCGAATGGGCCTCCACGAGCGCGCCTGCCGCCTCGCAGTGGGACACGCCCGCGGACAACGCCCCCGCAGCCGCGGAATGGTCCGCGACCAGCCACGACACCAGCGCGACCTGGGACGCCCCCGCCGCCACCACCGAGTGGTCCTCGGAGCAGACGGCGAACTGGAACGAAGCGCCCGCTGAAGAGGTCTCCCTCGCGGACACGGCGACGCCTGCCTCCGCGGAGTGGAATGACGCCTCCGTGGACGTGGACCCCGTCATGGAGGAGGCCGAGCCCATCGAAGCGGCGTCCGCGTGGGAGGCCGAGCCCATCCTGGACAGCGCCCCTGTGACGTCGCAGTGGGCCGCCGCCAGCACGGACAGCCCCTTCGGCGCTCAGGCGCAGGACTTCACCGAGGCCGTGCCCATCGAGGAAGAAGAAGTCTCGATGGAGCTCGAGCAGGAGGTCTCCGAAATCGACGTCGAGGAAGAAGCCGTGGTGCCGCCGCCCGCCCCCATGGCCGCCATCCCCGTCGTCGCGTCGGCGCCCGCGCACTTCGCTCAGGCGGCCTCACTGGCCACCGCCGCGCAGCCGCAGCGCACCGCCGTCGTCATGCCGGCCGCGCCCGCCAACCACGTCGCCGTGGAGCGTGAGCCGCTCTTCGATGACACCGCCATCGTCGGAGGCACGGCCCTCACCTCCTTCGTGGAAGGCGAGCACCGCGTCATCATCCACACCGTCGAAGGCCAGGTGAAGCGCGGCACCATCCGCGACGCGGACCTGCTCGACGAGGTCATCTCCCTCGAGCAGCAGAGCGGCTTCGCCGCCGAGCAGATTCCGGGCAAGCGCGTGAAGGCCATCTTCTTCATGCTCGCCGCCGGTGCGCGTCAGCCACAGGTGGAGGGACAGAAGATTCGGGTCACCTTCAACGACGGACGTCAGGTCGCGGGCTTCTCCCAGGACTTCCACGGCAGCACGCCGGGCTTCTTCGTCATCCCCGCCGACCAGCGCACCAACACCGCGCGCATCTTCATCTACCGCTCCAGCGTGCAGGCGGTGGCCGAGGGCTGAGCGGGCGCGTCCCCGAAGGACGGGCGGGGCCACCGTGCCCCGCAAATGAAAGAGGGGCCCCCACCACCGTGGGAGGCCCCTCCGTCATTTCAGAAGAAGCGAAGGCTTACTTCTTGTCCGTCGCGGCGGCGTCGGCCTGCTTCACCAGCGACAGCTCCAGGTTCACGGTGACTTCCTCACCCACCGCGACACCGCCCGCCTCCAGCGCCTGGTTGTAGGCCAGACCGAAGTCCTTGCGGTTCAGCTTGGTGGTCGCCGTCACGCCCGTGCGGGTGTTGCCCCAGGGGTCCTTGGACTCCTTCGACGGGCCCGTGACGTCCAGGACGACCGGCTTGGTGACGCCGTGCATGGTCAGGTCGCCGGTGACCTTCAGCTTGCCCTGGCCCGCCTTCTGGACCTTGGTGGACTTGAAGGTGATCTCCGGGAACTTGGCCGTGTCGAAGAAGTCAGGGGCCCGCAGGTGCTCGTCGCGCTTGGCGTTGCCGGTGTTGACGGTGGACGCGTCCAGAACGGCCTCGACCTTGGACTTGGTGATGTCCTTGTCATCCAGGTTCACCGTGCCGCTCTTCACGTTGAACGAGCCGGTGACGTTCGACACCATCATGTGACGGACGGAAAAGCCGGCGCTGGAGTGCGAGTCATCCACCTTCCAGGTGGAGGCCAGCGCGATGGACGGGAGGGCGAAAAACAGGGCAACGGCGCTCTTCATGGACGTCTTCATGGGAAGTGTGCTCCTGGGAGATACAGCGAAGTCAGGCGCGCAGCGCGAAGCTGCGCATGGACAAGGTTCCGTGATGGAAGCCCTCGAATACGGGGGTGAGACGGTCCTCGGGGAGGGCAGCTCCGAGGACGAAATAGAGCGGCATCAAATGTTCGGCCCTTGGATGCGCGAGCCGCGCGTTCGGTGCATCCAACCATGACTGAAGGCCGGTGAAGTCTCGCGCCTCCAGCTTCTGCGCAATCCACGCATCGAAGGCCGCGGCCCACGGCTCGACGGACGCCGCCTTCTCCTGGAAATTCAGCCGGCGCAGGTTGTGGACGATGCCGCCGCTGCCCATCAACAGCACGCCCTGCGCGCGCAACGGCCGGAGGAGCTCGCCCATCCGCGCGATGTCCGCGGGGCTCGCGCCCAGCGGAATGGAGACCTGGACGACGGGGAGCTTCGCCTCCGGGAAGGCATGCAGCAGCGGCACCCACGCGCCGTGGTCCCAGCCGCGCTCCGCGTCAGCCACGGTGGGCAACCCGCCCGCCTTCAGCCGGGCGACCACGTCATGGGCCAGGGACGGCGCACCCGGCGCGCCGTAGCGCAGGCGGTAGAGCGGCTCGGGAAAGCCATAGAAGTCATGGATGAGGGACGGCTGCGCGCTGGCGGTGACGCGAATCTCGCCGGGCGTCTCCCAATGGGCGGACACCACCACCAGGGCCCGCGCCTGGGCCTCGCCGCCGAAGCGACGCAGTGCCTGCGGGTAGGCATCCGCGTCCAGGGCCACCATCGGTGAGCCGTGAGAGATGAACGCCGCGGGGGCCACGGCCTGGCCGCCGCGGCGTTCATCTCTCACGGCTCACCGA